>CABSBA010000096.1 GCA_902475825.1 uncultured Collinsella sp.
CGATTCCTACGCCGGCCTCGCCCTCATCTGGTTCATGATCCCGCTGTTCTGGTTCATGGGCATCCACGGCCCCTCGGTCGTTAAGCCTGCCCTCAACGCCGCGCTGTTTGGCAACATCACCACCAACCTCGCCACGCTGCAGGCCGGCGGTCACCCCGCCCTCGCCCTGACCGAGAACTTCGGTAACTACATCGGCGAACTCGGCGGCACCGGCGCCACGTTCATTGTCCCGATCATCTTCCTGCTCTTTATGCGCTCCAAGCAGCTCAAGGCCGTCGGCAAAGCCTCTGTCGTACCCGTGATGTTCGCCGTCAACGAACCGCTGCTGTTCGCCGCGCCCATCATCCTCAACCCGTACTTCCTGATCCCGTTCCTGTTTGCCCCCGTGGCCAACGTCCTCATTGGTAAGTTCTTCATCGACTTTTTGGGCATGAACGGCTTTATCTATGCCATGCCGTGGGCACTCCCCGGACCGATCGGCACCTTCATCGACACCAACTTCCAGCCGATCTCTCTGGTCCTGGTTGTCGTCCTGCTGGTCGTTGACTTCTTAATCTACTACCCGTTCTGCAAGGCCTACGACAACGTCCTGTGCAAGCAGGAGGCCGAGACCCTGGCCGAAGAAGAGGCCGAGGAGACCAAGGCCGTCAAGACCGCTGCCGCCCCCGCCGTTGAGGCTCCTGTTGTCGAGACCGCTTCTGCCACTGAGGCCTCCGCAGCTCCGTCCGCCCTTAAGGGCAAGGATCTGAGGGTTCTGGTTCTGTGCGCTGGCGCCGGCACCTCTGCACTGCTCGCCAACGCGCTTAAGGAAGGCGCCGACGAGCTGGGCATCGACATTACCGCCAACGCCGGTGCCTACGGCAGCCACTACGCCATCATGGACCAGTACAACGTCATCGTCCTGGCTCCGCAGGTTCGCACCTATTACAACGAGATGAAGGCCGACACCGACCGCCTGGGCATCACGCTGCTGTCGCCCAAGGGCAAACAGTACATCGACCTCACTAAGGATCCCAAGGGTGCCGTCGCCTGGATCGAGGAAAACCTCGAGGCATAAGACGCTGACACCACCTGCCGCTTGCAGACAATAAATGGCCCGTGCATCGATGTGTGATGCGCGGGCCATTTTGTTTAGACCGCACCCGTCCTCCTGTTCATCTCAATCTGTAACATCTAGCCGAGTTTTTCGGTCCTAGCTGTTACAGATCGAGATGAACGCACAGACCAAGCCGAAAATCTCAATCTGTAACATGTAGACCGCTTTTGACCGCTTAGATGTTACAGATCGAGACAAACAGATGGGTCAATCCAATCAATCTAGATCTGTAACACCTGGCTGGTCATTTCACTCCTAACTGTTACAGATCGAGACAAAGATGATGGCTGGGTAGACAAAATCTCAATCTATAACACCTAGTCGAGTTTTCGGGTCCCACCTGTTACAGATTTAGACGAACAGGCCGAGCACGTCTACACCCGCAGGTCCTTTACGCTGGAACGCTCGACCAGCACGCCCGAGACGAGCGTACGGCTTCTGGAGCTCGGGGCTTCCAGACCGGCGACGACCTCGTTAAGCGCACGGACGCCCAGCTCGCGGTGGCGAAACTTCACCGACGTCAGAATCGAGTTGGGAATCGTCTTGTAGAGCTCATCGTCGAAGCCGATCACGGACACGTCGTCGGGCACACTGAGCCCTTTGTCACGTAGAGCCATCATCACGCCGTTTGCCATGCAGTCGTTAGCAGCGAGGACTGCCGTGCAATCGGGTTTATCGGCAAGCACAAGGCCCGCAGCATAGCCACTATCCGCATTCCAATCGCCTTGCAGAGGCTCGGGCGGCTCAATGCCACGCGTCTCGAGTGCCGCACGCCAACCTTTCATACGGCACTGGCTCGACAGCGACTCTTTCTTACCAGAGACGAAGTACACGTTCTTGTGTCCGCGATTCAAGAAGT
The DNA here is from genome assembly GCA_902475825.1 of uncultured Collinsella sp. Taxonomy (GTDB): domain Bacteria; phylum Actinomycetota; class Coriobacteriia; order Coriobacteriales; family Coriobacteriaceae; genus Collinsella. The sequence goes on from CABSBA010000096.1 coordinate 1,956, forward strand.
ACTCGCACGCCATGCGCGCACCACCCTCTTGGTCGTCACTGACGGTAGAGCAGGTAGGATGTTCCATCGACGTAATAATCACCGTCTTGAGGTCTTTCGGCGCCTCAAAGGTATCAAAGTCATCGACCATCTGACGCAGGTTGAAGATCATGCCATCAACAGGCAGCTGCGACATCCTGCGCGCCGCTTCGGCAAGGGTCATCTTCTCCCCCGCGCGCTTCTTAATCATCGTGAGCGCAAAGCCGCGTTCTTCGGCGGCATCGGCGATACCGTCAATCATGTCCACGGCGCCGCCCGACAAGTGGAACATCACCACGCCGATGCACCCGTAACGGCCCAACTTGAGTGAACGCGCGGCAAAGTTCGCCCGGAACCCAAGCGTCTCCATGGCAGCATGGACCCTATCGCGTGTCGACTCTCGCACGCTATCGGGCTCGTTGATCACGCGCGAAACCGTCTTGAGAGAAACGCCCGCGGCAACTGCCACATCATTCATTGAGACATTTTTCTTGTCCATCGTTGCCACTATTTCTCCACTCGGTTCTCTATCGCTTGTTTTTTGCGTTCTAGCATACACTACCTGCCTGACTGATAAATCAACCGTTTACCGGACAATATCGACCACTCACCCGTATATCCTTGTTGCTCTTCCAAAAATGTCTTACGTTGTCATTAACGAAATGACAACGTTGTCATTTCGCAATGCCTTCCTTAAGCAGGAAGGCTTCCGGGCAGTCCTGACCATCCATCGACGACCAGTTCCATCCACATGCATCGCGCATCAAGTAGCAAAGGAGCTTTATGGACGCCATCGTAAAGATGCTCGAAAAGCATCAGCCGTTCTTTGAGAAGATCTCGAGGAACATCTACCTCCAGGCTATTAAGGACGGATTCCTTGGGTGCATGCCCATCGTCCTCACCTCTTCGATCTTTCTGCTCATTGCCACCCTTCCCGGCGTAGTCGGCATCACGCTGCCCCAGCCGCTCATCGACTGGTGCAACAAGCTGTACAACTTCACCATGGGCGTCATGGGCATCATGGTTGCCGGCACCACCGCCAAGAACTTCACGGCTTCCATGAACCGTCGCATGCCCGCCGGCAAAGTGCTCAACGACGGCTCCACCATGGTGGCCGCCCAGTGCAGCATGCTGCTGCTCGCAGTCACGCAGTTCAGCACCAAGTTCAACGGCTCCGAGCTTTCGGTCTTCGATTGCACCAGCATGGGTACGCGCGGTCTGTTCTCGGCCTATATCGCCGCGTTCATTACCGTGTGGGTCTACAAATTCTGCGTCTCGCGCGATCTGACCATTAAGCTGCCCAAGGAGGTCCCGGGCGCCATCGCTCAGAACTTCCGCGACATTATCCCCTTTGGCGGTGCCGTCATCATCTGCGGCATCATCGATGTCATCGTGCGCAACCTCATGGGCGTTCCGTTCTCCGAGCTGCTTATCAAGCTGCTCTCCCCGCTCTTTACCGCTGCAGAAACCTATCCTGGCCTTATCCTTATCCAGGCAGCCACCGCGTTCTTCTGGTTCATCGGCGTCCACGGCCCCTCGATCGTCCAGCCGGGCATCGACCCCATCCGTCTTGCCAATCAGGCCGAGAACCTGCAGGTTCTGCTGGCCGGTGGTCACCCCGCCCACTCCCTCACCTTTAACATGTCGCTCGTGGGCGAGTTCGGCGGCACCGGCGCCACGTTCATCGTGCCGCTTCTGCTGATTCTCTTTATGAAGTCCAAGCAGCTCAAGGCCGTCGGTAAGGCCTCGATTGTTCCTGTTGCCTTCGCCGTCAACGAACCGCTGCTCTTTGGCGCGCCGATGATCCTTAACCCCTACATGCTCATCCCCTTTGTTGCCGCCGGCTGCGTCAACGTGAGTGTTGCCAAGTTCTTTATCGATAACGTGGGCATGAACGGCTTCTCCTTCGTGGTGCCTTGGGCTACCCCTGCTCCCATCGGCATCTTCATCACCACGAACTTCCAGCTTATCGCCCTGGTGTTTGTCGCAATCATCATATTGCTGGACGCCATCATCTACCTGCCGTTCTTGAAGGCATACGATAAGCTGCTCTGCGACCAGGAGGCCGAACGCGCCGCCGAGCTGGGTCTTGAGTCCGATGGTGCTGCCACCATCGCTGCCAGCACCTCTGCGCCCGCTGTCGAGCAGACCACCGCTGTCGTCGAGCCGACCGCCGCTGCCACCGACAGCAAGCCTGTCGCCGATCAGCCCGAGCCCGCTGCCGATGCATCCGCCAAGAAGGATGTCGATGGCCTGAAGGTCCTCGTTCTGTGCGCCGGCGCCGGCACCTCTGCCATGCTTGCCAACGCCATCAAGGAAGGTGCTGCGCAGACCGGAGAGAACATCGCTTCCTCCGCAGGCGCCTATGGCCAGCACACTGCCATCATGGATCAGTACGACGTTATCGTGCTTGCCCCGCAGGTTCGTAGCTACTACAACGACATGAAGGCCGACACCGATCGCCTGGGCATTAAGCTGCTCGCCCCGCGCGGTAAGGAATATATCGACCTTACTCGCGACCCCGCCGGCGCCATTAAGTGGCTCCGCGAGAACCTCGACTAGTTTCCTCCCTCTATTGGTGCCCGGATCCCCAGTTCGGGCACCTCTCCCTATTCGAATCCCACAGAAAGGATGACTCATGACCAACCCCATGCAGTTCCCCGACGGCTTTGTGTTTGGCGGCGCCACCGCTGCTTACCAGGTTGAGGGCGAGACCCGTACGCACGGCAAGGGCAAAGTGCCCTGGGACGATTTCCTGGCAGCCCAGGGTCGCTTCTCCCCCGATCCCGCAAGCGATTTCTACAACAAGTACCCGGTCGATATCGACCTGTGCCAGCGCTTCGGCATCATCGGTATCCGCGTCTCCATCGCTTGGAGCCGCATCTTCCCCAACGGCACTGGCGAGATCAACCCCGAGGGTGTTGCCTTCTATCACGAGCTCTTTGCCACCTGCAATAAAGCTGGCGTTATCCCCTATGTCACGCTCGATCACTTCGATACGCCCGAGGCCTTTTACCAGAACGGCGGCGAGGGCTTCCTGACGCGCACGACGATCGACGCCTTTGTCGAGTACGCCAAGTTCTGCTTTGCCGAGTTCACCGAGGTCAAGCACTGGTTCACCTTTAACGAGATTCCCGCGACCGCCGAGGGCAGCTTTATCGTCGGCAACTGGCCGCACGGCGAGAAGTATCGCCTGGACAAGGCCTTCCAGCTCATGCACAACATGATGGTGGCCCACGCCAAGGCTGTCGTCGCCTTCCATGAGGGCGGCTTTGAGGGCGAGATCGGCATTGTCCAGAACCTGGAGCCCAAGTATCCCCTCGACCCCAACAACGCCGCCGACTGCGAGGCAGCTCGCATGGCCGACGTCATCAACAACCGCTGGGTACTCGACGCCACCTTCCGCGGCCACTATGCAGCCGATACCATGGAGGCTGCGACCAAGCTGGCCCATATCGCCGGCGGCGAGCTCGACGTCCGCGACGAGGACATCGCCGCGCTGACCGCCGCGCTCCCCTACAACGATTGCCTGGGCGTCAACACCTACAAGTGCCAGTTCCTGCGTGCCGCCGAGGGCGAAAACGACATCAACCACAATGGCACCGGCGACAAGGGCTCCTCGCGCTGGTTCCTCAAGGGCGTGGGCGAGTCATGCGTGCGCGAAGGCGTACCCACCACCGATTGGGACTGGATCATCTATCCCGAGGGTCTGTTCGATCTGCTGCTTCGCATTAAGAACGATTACCCCAACTACAAGAAGATCTACATCACCGAGAACGGCATGGGCTATAAGGACGACTTCGAGGACGGCTTTATCGACGACGCTCCCCGTATCGACTATATGCGCCAGCATCTCGCGTGGATCCTCAAGGCAATCGACGGCGGCGTGAACGTCGACGGTTACTTCGTGTGGTCGCTGCAGGACCAGTTCTCCTGGACCAACGGCTATAACAAGCGCTACGGCCTGTTCTACATCGACTTCGAGACCCAGAAGCGCTATCCCAAGGCGAGCGCGTACTGGTACAAGAACGTCGCGGAGACCGGCCTGCTCATGGCCTAGTTTCCGCCGCATACCCCCTGTCGGCCGCATGCGAATCCCTCCACGGGTTCGCATGCGGCCTTTTTGTTTTTGGTGGGCCCGAGCGGATCATTCGTCTCGATCTGTAACATCTAAACCCGGTTTTGCTCCGTAGATGTTACAGATCGAGACAAACAGGAGTCCGGTCAAAAAATCTCAATCTGTAACACGTAGCCCACTTTCGACCGTCTACCCGTTACAGATCAAGACAATAAGATAGTCAAATCCGAACT
>CABSBA010000097.1 GCA_902475825.1 uncultured Collinsella sp.
GCCGCTGATGAAACGGTTTATCAATGTGAACGTCTTTTGGATGGAACGCAGTCGGCCCTACGCGTTAATGTCCTTGAATCCCTCACCGAAGGCTTCCGTAACGTCGGCGACCGTCACAATGGCGTGAGGATCGCGCTCGCGCACGATCGTTTTGAGGGTGTTGAGCTCTCGACGGCTAACGATCACCATGATCACCGGCTTCTCGACGCCCGAATACATACCGGTCGCCTTTAATTTGGTGCAGCCGCGACCCAAACCATACATGATGTCGGCCGCGATATCGGGGAAGTTATCCGAGATGATGAGTACCATACGACGCTTATTGCCGCCATCGACCACGGCATCGATCACATAGCCGCTAATCACCATCGAAAGTCCTGCGTACAGAGCATTTTCGAGCGAGAAGACCGGAGCCGATGCCGCACATACGGCAACGTCGATTGCCATGACGGTCGAGCCCACCGGCAGCGAGGTGTTACGCGAGATGATTTGGCCAATCGTGTCCGAGCCGCCGGTGTTGGCGCCGGCGCGCAACACCATGCCGTAACCGATGCCCGTGATAATGCCGCCCCACATAGCGGGAAGCATCAGGTCTGCATGTGCCAGAGGCGCTACAAACGGGGCAAACAGATCGGTAAAGAAGCCCAGCAGCACAAAGCCCGTCGCCGTCTGCACCACGTAGAACATGCCGCCCTCGCGCATAACGACCAGCAGCAGCAAGGCATTCATCACGATGGTCTGGATACCGACGGGAAGCGACACGCCTCGCGCTGCGCCGAGCGCCTGGATAATCGTCGCAAGGCCCGTAACACCACCGGCGGCAAGACCGTTGGGAATCAAAAACAGGTCGGTCGCGATGGCGGCCAAGGCACATCCCAGCATGATCTGGGGCAGATCGTGAAAGAAGTTCATCGAAAGAATGCGCTTGATGTCCAGACGATACGCCATGCTGCCTCCCTCAAAAAAGCGCACCTCATCGGATGCGCTTTGGACTTCTTCTTGTATTCGATTCTACCGATTCGCCCAACAAAAACCACCCCTGTGCAGGGTATGTTCTGGATGCAAAACCGCCCCGCTCGAAAAGCCTTGATCCATTTCCACATAAACTGAGCGGTTTATGCAGACGGGGCCTCCGCGTCAGCGTTGCCGGTAGCCCAACGGTGATAGCCAATTACAAACGGATCCAGATCGCCGTCGTCAAGAACGGCCTCGACGTTGCTGGTCTCCACGCCCGTGCGCAAGTCCTTAACCATCTGGTACGGGTAGAGCACGTAGCTGCGGATCTGGTTGCCAAAGCCGATTGTGGTCTTGGGTCCGCGAATCTCGTCCAGGGCCTCGGCGCGCTTTTCGAGTTCAATCTCGTACAGACGAGCCTTGAGGATCTGCATGCACGCGGCCTTGTTTTGAATCTGGCTGCGCTCGTTTTGACACGTAACTACGATACCGCTGGGGAAATGCGTCACGCGCACGGCGGAGTCGGTGGTGTTGACACCCTGGCCGCCCGGGCCGCTTGCATGGTACACGTCGACGCGAATGTCATCGGGACTAATCTCGATATCGATATCGTCGGGCAGCACCGGAATGACCTCGACGCCGGCAAACGTAGTCTGGCGGCGCTTCTTGTCGTCGGTGGGGCTAATGCGCACCAGGCGGTGAACTCCGGCCTCGGCACGAAGCATGCCAAAGGCATCCTTGCCTTCGACGGTAAAGGTCGCGCGATCGATGCCGATAACCTCGGCCGCGGGGCAATCGTTGATGGTGACCTTCCAACCGCGGTGCTGGCAGTACTTCATGTACATCTTAAAGAGCATGAAGGTCCAGTCCTGGGCCTCCAAGCCACCCTGCCCGGGCTTGATGGTCACAATCGCATCGCCATGGTCGAACTCGCCGGTAAACCAGCTCGCAAGCTCAAGCTCGTCGATGGCGCGGGATAGGCGCTCCGCCGTGGCGGCAGCCTCCTCACGCAGCGCAGCGGCATCGGGGTCATCGCCCATTTCCTCGGCAAGCTCCAGCGCGGCGCGAGCATCGGAGAGCTCACCGCGCGCCGTATCCACGGCGGCGATGTCCTCCTTGGCGCGTGCAATCTCCTCCATCGTGGCGCGGGCGGCATCGGCCTCGTCCCAAAAACCCGGGGCGACACTTTTGGCCTCGAGCTCCGCTACACGGGTGCGCTTCTCGTCCAAATGGAGATATGACTCGACCTCGCCGAGTCGGTCCGCAAACGCGTCCAACTCGGCGGGCGTTACCTCTAGAGCCTCGGCCATTAACGATTCCTGCCGTGGCAGTACTTGAACTTCTTACCGCTACCGCAAGGGCACGGGTCGTTGCGGCCCACGTTGACATAAGGGTCATCGCTCTCGGACTTGCGGTAGGTCGTCACCTTGCCACCGTTGTTAACGGCAGCCGGACCACCCTGGACGGCGGTGCGGGCCTGCACCTGAGCCTGCTTGCGCAGTACCGAATCGCCGTTGTCGCCATCGACCTCGGCGGGACCAGAGAAGCGCGCACCCTTGAGGGCGGGCTCCTCCTTGTGCTCCACAGCCTGCGGGGCAGCCTTGATCTCAATGCGCAGAACAGTGCGCAGGTAATCCTCGTACATGGTATCGACGAGTATCTGGAACGCGCCGTAGGCCTCGGTCTTGTACTCAACCAGCGGGTCGCGCTGGCCAAAGCCGCGCAGGCCGATACCGGTCTTGAGGTAGTCCATCTCCTGCAGGTAGTTCATCCAACGCGTATCGATGACGCGCAGCATGACCTGAGTGTTGAGCTCGCGCATCAGGTCCTCGCCCAGACGCTCGGCCTTCATGTTGTAGCACTTCTCAACATAGGCCAGGACATCGGCAGCCAGGGCCTCAAAGTCCTCGTCGGGGAACTGAGGGGTATCGATATGCCCGGTCAGCTCGACGACCCATTTGCGCAGACCCTCAAGATCACGCTCGCCCTCGTGGCTGTCCTTGGTGCAGAACTCCTGCACGCAGCGGTACACCGTGTCGTGCATGACCTCGGTGATGTGGTCGGTCAGGTCCTTGCCGTCCAGGATCTTGTTGCGCTCGGCGTAGATGACCTGGCGCTGCTTGTTCATGACGTCGTCGTACTCAAGAACACTCTTACGCATGGAGAAGTTGATGCTCTCGACCTTGTGCTGGGCGCTCTCGACGGCCTTGGAGATGATCTTGTGCTGGATGGGCATGTCGTCGCCCATATCGGCCGTGACCATCATCTTGGAGACGCGGTCCATCTTGTCGCCGCCAAACAGGCGCATGAGGTCATCCTCGAGCGACAGGTAGAACTGGGTCTCGCCCGGGTCGCCCTGACGGCCGGCACGGCCGCGCAGCTGGTTGTCGATACGGCGGGACTCATGGCGCTCGGTGCCGATAACGGTCAGGCCGCCGGCGGCAAGCACGCGCTCGCGCTCGGCCTTGCAGGTCTCCTTGGCCTCGGCGTTAAACTGCTCGAGCTGCTCGGGCGTCACGTCCTCCATGGTCAGGCCCTCGTACTCCAGGCGTTCGCGCACCAGCTCGTCGGGGTTGCCGCCCAGCAGGATGTCGGTACCACGGCCGGCCATGTTGGTAGCGATGGTCACGGCGCCATAGCGACCAGCCTGGGCCACGATATGGGCCTCGCGCTCGTGGTGCTTGGCGTTGAGGACCTCGTGCGCGATACCGCGCTTAGTGAGGGCGGCGGACAGTTTCTCGGAGCTCTCGATGGAGACGGTGCCCACCAGGACCGGCTGGCCCTTGGCGTGACGACGCTCAACGTCGTCGGCAACGGCGTTGTATTTGGCCTGGATGGTGCGGTAGACCAGGTCCTCGTGGTCAACACGCTGCACGGGCTTGTTGGGGGGAATGACCTCGACGGGCAGCTTGTAGATCTCGCGGAACTCGGCGTCCTCGGTGAGCGCCGTACCGGTCATGCCGGAGAGCTTGTCATACAGGCGGAAGTAGTTCTGCAGGGTGATGGTGGCAAGGGTCTGGTTCTCCTCGCGCACGAGCACGCCCTCTTTGGCCTCGATGGCCTGGTGCAGGCCCTCGGAATAGCGGCGACCCTCCATGATACGACCGGTGAACTCGTCGACGATCTTGACCTCGCCGTTGGTGACCACGTACTGCTTGTCGCGGTGGAACATGTACTGGGCCTTCAGCGCCTGCTGCAGGTGGTTGACCAGCTGGCCGGAAAGATCGGCATAGATGTCATCGATACCCAGGCGGCGCTCGATCTTCTTAAGGCCGCGCTCGGTGGCGGCAATGGTGTGCTTGGCCTCGTCCATGACGAAGTCGCCCGTGGGCTCGACGTCCTCGGTGGCGGTGAGCATGTCGTGCGACACGTCCTCACCGCGCTCCAGGCCACGCACGGCACGCGCGAAGTCCTTGTAGGTGCTGGCGGATTTGGTGCCGGCGCCCGAGATGATGAGCGGCGTTCTGGCCTCGTCGATCAGGATGGAGTCGACCTCGTCGACGATGGCGTAATGGTGGCCGCGCTGCACGCGCTGCTCGGGGCGGGTGACCATGTTGTCGCGCAGGTAATCGAAACCGAACTCGGAGTTGGTGCCGTACGTGACGTCGGCCTGGTAGGCTGGGCGCTTCAGCTCGAGCGGCATGTTGTTCTGCAGCAGACCGACGGTCATGCCCAGATACTTGTAGATGCGACCCATCCACTCGGAGTCGCGCTTGGCCAGGTAGTCGTTGACGGTGACGACGTGCACGCCCTTACCGGCGATAGCGTTGAGATAGCCGGCCAGCGTGGAGACGAGGGTCTTGCCTTCGCCGGTCTTCATCTCGGCGATATGCCCCTCATGAAGCGCCATGGCGCCGATGAGCTGTACGTCAAAGTGGCGCATGCCCGTGATGCGCTTGGAAGCCTCGCGCACGGTGGCAAAGGCCTCGGGGAGCATGTCGTCGAGCGACTCGCCGTTGGCGTAGCGCTCGCGGAACTTATCGGTCTGGGCGCGGAGCTCCTCCTCGGTCATCTTCTCAAACTGGGGCTCAAGACCGTTGATCTTGTCGACGATCTTGTAGTAGCGCTTAAGGTCCTTATCGGATCCAAAGGACAGCAGCTTTGACATGAATCCCATGTGGTTTTCCTTTTTGGCCATCGCCCACGCCGTGCAGCTGCGGGCGAGTTAAACACAGATGATTGTACTTTAGCCAAACAAGGCGCGGCCTATACGGTCGACCTCGACCGCCACGTAATAACTACGACCAACCTGCCAAAAGGGGACTGGTTTATTTTGGCAGTTTTTATCTGGGAAAACGCTGTATCTCTGCCATTTGGTGCAAACGAACCCGTCCCCTTCGCACCAATCTGGTGCAATGGGGACGGGTTAGCTTGCACCAATAAAGGAAAAGGGCCGCGCACCCAAACGGATGCACGGCCCTTATGCCATGAATGCGAGCGATTCCGCGGCGAGCTATTTACTCAGCAGCCTCGGTGGTCTCGGCCTCGGCAGCGGCCTCCTCGACGGGAGCCTCTGCGGGAGCCTCGGCGGCCTGCTTGGCAGCCTCCTCGGCGAACTTAGCGGCACGCTTGGCCTTCTCGGCAGCCTTAGCCTCAGCGGCGGCCTTGCGAGCGGCCTCGGCCTCAGCAGCCTTGGCAGCCTTGGCAGCCTTGGCCTCCTCGGCCTTCTTGAGCTGGGCGGCAGCGGCGCCACCGAACTTGTCGGCGAAGCGCTGGACGCGTCCACCGGTGTCGACGAACTTCTGCTGGCCGGTGTAGAACGGGTGGCACTCGTTGCAAAGCTCAACCTTCATCTCGGACACGGTAGCGTGCGTCTTGAAGGTGTTGCCGCAGGAGCACGTCACCGTGCACTCGACATACTGGGGATGGATACCCTGCTTCATGGTAGGACTCCTTATTGGTCAGGCGCTGGTTACCGATCAGCGCATAAGGCGTCTTGGTTTCCGACCAAGACAACAAACTCAGCTATGATACCACGGCGCCGCGTGTCCCACAAAAGGTTCACGGTCTTTTCGGAACGACACGAATCTGACCCATCGAAACACATCTCCACCGTTCCTTCAACTGGGAAAATGCCGCCCCCGGGGTCTGAGAAGGGCCCCGGGGACGTTCGACTGACTGCGGGAACGGCCTGTCCGCTCAATGTGTTCGGCTGAGATCGGAAATCAACC
>CABSBA010000098.1 GCA_902475825.1 uncultured Collinsella sp.
AAGAAAACTCTCCCGCTGTTTAGGATTTGCATAAACAACGGGAGAGTCGATAACTGGATGAATATCATACCAATGTGGATTTACTTCTTTCGGCGGTGGATCACATTGATGGCGTAACCAACGAGCATGGCCAAGACGATGACGATAAAGCCAATCAGGGGATTGTCGTTCATGGGGTCCTCCTATTTTCCGAGCGGTGAAAAATCGTCGACGATGAGGTCGAGACATTGCGGCAGCGCGCGAGCGCCAAAGACGCCGGAGTTGCTGGAGATGATCTCTCCATCGAACTGCATACCCAGCGATGGCGTGCAGGTGATCTTGGCTTCCTTGGTCTGGATGATCTTAAACTGCGGACGGCCGAGCACTTTGCCAGCGGGGTCGAGCGCGGCGGTAATTACCGTGGGGAGCAGCTGCATCGTGCGCACGGGCTCAATAACGACGATGTCGACCATGCCGTCGTCCATGCGGCAGTTGGGGAACAGGTTGATGTCGTTTTGGATGACCGAGGTATTGCCTGCCATGCAGCAGATGCCGTCGAGCTCCTCGACAATGCCGTCGTGCTCAATGGTAAAGTGCGCCACCGTGGGGTTGGGCGTGGCGAGCGCGGAGAGGAAGTAGGCGATCTCGCCAATGTCGTTTTTGGTGGGAGCGGCCTTCATCATGATCTCGGCGTCGAAGCCCGAGCCGGCGATGATGATAAAGCCGTGGCGCTTCTCGTTGCCGTTCTCGTCGAGCCAAAAGAGCTCACCCATGTCCACTTTGACCGTGCGGCCGTCGCGGCAAGCCTTGGCGAGTGCCGCCGCCTCGGGGGCATTGCCGATGTTGTTAAAGAACAGGCAGGCCGTGCCGGAGGGGAAGACAAGCGTGGGGACACCGCACCCGCGCATCTGGTCGAGCACGTTGGAGACGGTGCCGTCGCCGCCCGAAACGACCACGCGATCGAACTCGCGAACGTCCGCTACCGCGTCCTCGGGCTCCATGCCATCGCCGATAAAACGCATCACGACCTCGTCGCCGCCCTGCGCGAGGGCGTGCGTGAACGCGTAGATTTCATCTGAGCTGGGGCCCGATGCCGGGTTGTGGATGATAAGGCAGCGCATACTTACGTTCCCGTTCTGTGACTAACCGAGTATAGTTGTAGAGCAATGCCGATATCCTACCCGTGTTTTTCGGGCCTAACCTTATTCGATGGGTTGATATGTACATTTCCACACATCAGGCTCTGGTCGACTTTTGCCAGCGCGCCCGCGAGTTCGACGCGATCGCCGTCGATACCGAGTTTTTGCGCGAGCGCACGTTTCATCCGCGCCTGTGCCTGGTCCAGATTGCCACCCCCGCCGAGAGTGTCGCTGTCGATCCGCTGGTGATCGACGACCTGTCGCCGCTTGCCGAGCTTATGGCCGACGAGGGCGTGGTCAAGGTATTCCATGCTTGCTCACAGGACATGGAAGTTATGCTCCATACCGTGGGTGCGCTGCCGCGTCCGATTTTTGACACGCAGGTCGCCGCCGCCTTTTTGGGCGAGCGTCAGCAGATTTCCTACGGTGCGCTCGTGCAGACGTTTTGCGGCGTTTCATTGCCTAAGACCGAGTCACTGACCGACTGGTCGCGCCGCCCGCTGAGCGATAAGCAGATCGAGTACGCGATCGATGACGTCAAGTACTTAATCGTCGCCTATACCGAGATGATGAGCCGCCTGCGTGAGCTGGGCCGCGTGGACTGGGTGCTCGACGAGTTGCGTCCTTTGGCCGACGAGTCGCACTACCGCGCCGACCGCCATGAGGCATTCCGCAAGGTCAAACGCATCAACTCGTGTAGCCGCCATCAGCTGGGCATTGCGCGCGAGCTTGCCGCTTGGCGCGAGGACCGCGCCGAGCGTCGCAACATCCCGCGCAAGTGGGTCATGTCCGACGATACGCTGCTGGCCCTGGTTAAGCGCAATCCCGTGCGTGTCGAGGAGTTCCGTAGCATCCGCGGTACCGACCAGCTGGGGGAGCGCGACGTGGATGGCGCGTTGATGGCCATCAAGCGCGGCGCAAGCTGTCCGCACGATCGCCTGCCGCTCATGGTGCGCGGGCACCGTCAGATTTCGCCGGAGTTGGAGAGCGTGACGGACCTGATGTATGCGCTCATTCGCCTGGTTGCCGAGCGTTCGGGCGTGGCGACCTCGGTCATTGCCTCGCGCGATGACCTGGCCGACTATATTGAGCATCCCGAGCAGAGCCCCCTGCGCGAAGGTTGGCGCTTTGAGCTCGTGGGCTCGCGCCTGGACGATTTGCTCTCGGGCAACATGGGGCTCACCGTGAAGGACGGAAAGATTGAATTGTTATAGGGAAGCCTAGTCGGCTGAGTGGGTAGAATGCCTCCAACGTGTAATTCGATTCGGAGGAATTCGCATGCCCTATTACTATGGTTACGGCTTTGGCATCGACCCGCTGTACCTGCTGGTTGTCCTTGTTTGTACGGTGCTTGGTCTTGCGGCGCAGAGCTATATCAACTCGACGTACAAGACCTGGTCCAAGGTTCGCTCGGACGGCGACACGGGTGCCACGGTCGCTCGCCGCATGCTCGACGCCAACGGTTGCAACGCCGTGGGTATCAAGGGTGTTGCCGGTGAGCTCACCGACCACTACAACCCGCAGGATAACAACCTGTATCTCTCGGACGCTAACCGTTCGGGCGGATCGGTCGCAAGCGTTGCCGTGGCCTGCCACGAGGCGGGTCATGCCGCCCAGCGTCAGAGCGGTTACGCCATGATGAAGGTTCGCACCGCCCTGGTCCCGGTCGTCAACTTTACCCAGAACACCTGGACCATCGTGTTGCTCTTGGGCCTGTTTATGAACATCGCGGGGCTCACGACCCTCGCGCTGGTCTTCTTCTCGTTTAGCGTGTTGTTCCAGCTGGTTACGCTGCCGGTCGAGATTGATGCCAGCCGACGTGCTGTGGCGTACATCGAGCAGTCGGGTATGAGTTCCAAGCAGGTCAACGGCGCCAAGAAGGTGCTGACGGCAGCGGCGCTTACCTATGTGGCCGCAGCGCTCACTTCGATCATTCAGCTGCTCTACCTGATGGCCCGCTACAACAGAAACTCCAACCGATAACAAATTGGCTTGACAGGCGCCGTGGGGGTTTGTGTCCCTGCGGCGCTGTACTATGAGTTGGACTTAAATTTGCACGGGGCCGGAGCCTCTGTGCTCGATAACGAAAGGAGGCCGCGTGGCAGGCTGGAACCTAACCGGCAATGCCGTTTCCGCCGAGTTCGACGGTTCGGACGATCAGGAGCGCAAAGAGCTCAGCGTGAGCCAGGCAGTGGAGATCGCCGCCGGTGCGCTCGATGCCATTCCGCAGCTGAGCGTTCTGGGCGAGGTTACGGGTTTTCGTGGTCCTAATGCCCGAAGCGGCCACTGCTATTTCCAGATCAAGGACGACTCGGCCGCCGTCGACTGCATTATCTGGAAGGGCGCCTATCTCAAGCGCACGTTCGATTTGCGCGACGGCATGCAGGTGAGCTTTAAGGGCAGCTTCAATCTCTATAAGGCCACGGGCCGCATGAGCTTTGTCGCTCGCTCATTCTCGCTGGCGGGGGAGGGTCTGCTGCGTCAACAAGTGGCGCAACTGGCCGAAAAGCTACGCCGCGAGGGCCTGATGGACGAAGCGCGTAAGCGCCGCATCCCGGTGTTCTGCTCGCGCGTGGCGGTCGTCACCTCGCTTTCGGGTGCCGTAATCGACGACGTCAAGCGCACGCTGCGCCGTCGCAACCCGCTCGTCGAGCTCGTTTGCGTGGGTGCCAAGGTTCAAGGTGAGGGTGCGCCGGCAGAGCTCATTGAGGGCTTGCGCCGCGCCGCTTCCATTGCGCCGGCGCCCGACTGCATCTTGCTGGTGCGCGGCGGCGGCTCCTTCGAGGACCTCATGACCTTTAATGACGAGGAGCTTGCCCGCGCGGTGGCGGCTTGTCCTGTGCCCGTGGTGACCGGCATTGGCCATGAGCCCGATACCTCGATTTGCGACATGGTGAGCGACCGCCGCGCCTCCACGCCCACGGCGGCGGCAGAATCGGTGGCGCCGGCTATGACGGAGTTGGCCGATGTGCTCGAGGCACGCCATCAGCGTCTTGGCGCCGCGATGGCATCGATGATTGGGTCGAATCAGGTCGACCTGGAGATGCTCGATCAGCGTGGTCGCCGCGCTTGGAATACCTATACGGCCCGTCTGGGCGATGCACTCGATGCCGCCGCCTGCCGCCCGTGCCTCAACGACCCCACATTTATGGTCGAGCGTCGCGAGTCTGAGCTTGCCTTAACGGCCGATCGTTTGTCCGGTGCCATAACGCGCTCGGTCGGGGCCTTCCGCTCCAACTTCGAGCGTCTGCCCGAGCGCTTGATCGCAAGCACTTCAGGGCTCGATGGTAAACGCCATGCGCTCACGCTTGCGAGTTCCCGTCTGGAGCATCAGGGACGTACGATGCTCAGCAAACCCACGTCTGACCTGGGCCGAGCTGCCGCGTCGCTCGATGCCTTGTCGCCGCTCAAGGTGCTTGCCCGCGGCTATTCCATCGCGTACAGCGATGATGGTGTGGCTACGAGCGCCAAGACCTTTAAGCCCGGCGATGCCATCCGCGTGCGCATGGCAGACGGCAACGTGGCGGCAACGGTCGATACGGTCGAGTAAGCCGCATTTCATAGCGATAAACCTTTAGGAAAGGAAACAGATATGGCAGAGAAGACCCCGGTCGAGCAGCTTACGTACAAGCAGGCCTCGCAGGAGCTGGAGCTCATCATTCGCAGCTTGGAGTCGGGCGATATGGAGCTCGAGGAGTCGCTCGAGAGCTATACCCGCGGCGTCGAGCTCCTCAAGAGCCTGCGCACCCGCCTGTCCGATGCCGAGCAGAAGGTCTCGGTGCTCCTTAAGGACGTCGACGGCAACGATGTGCTCGCCGACGGCGAAGCCGCCAACACCGATGACAACCTCTCGTTCTAACCATTCCGACCAAATATAATTACCTTGGTCTGCGAGAAAGGAACCAACCATGTGTGATTGCATCTTCTGCAAAATTGCCAACCACGAGATCCCCTCGACCGTTGTCTATGAGGACGACCGGGTCATCGCCTTCGACGACCTCAACCCCCAGGCGCCGGTCCACACCCTCGTGATCCCCAAGAAGCACTACAGCGACATCGCCGACAACGTGCCTGCCGAGACCATGGGCGCCATGGCCCACGCCATCCAGGAGGTCGCTAAGGCCAAGGGCCTGGAGGACGGTTTCCGCGTCATCTCCAACAAGGGCGTCAACGCCGGTCAGACCGTCATGCACTTCCACATGCACGTCCTCGGCGGCAAGAACCTGGGCGAGAACCTCATCTGAGGACGCACAGCCCGTCGCCTTGGCTGCCTTTGGAGTAACCTATGCAGCTTTCTCAACTCGAATACCTTCAAGCGGTAGCGAACTACGGCGGCGTGCGCAAAGCGGCTCGCGCCGTTCACGTGAGCCCACAGGCCGTTTCGTCGGCAATCAAAAAGTTGGAATCTGAGTATCAGATTGTTTTGCTCGACCGATCGGCGGGGGAGGCTGTTTTGTCTCCGGCGGGCAGAGAATTTGCGCGTCGTGCACGCGTGATCCTGGCACAAGTCGACGATCTCAAAAAGTACGCTCAATCGGGGAACGGCGGCGTTTCGCCCGACGGCCACTTCCGTCTTTACGCCCCCTGCCTTCATGGGCGGGGGCGTCTTTTTTCCGAAAACTGGTACGACTCGTTTGAAAGCTTGCACCCCCAGATTCACCTTGATGTTTGGCATCAGCCAACGGCCACATGCTTTGAATCACTTGTGCTTGGCATTTCGGATGCGGCCATCTCATTTGAGGAACCAAGGGACAGTGTCCTTTCTTCGAAATACCTGGGTGAAAAAGAGCTCAAGGTTCTTTCGTGCCCAGCGGGTCATCAATCTGTGGGCGCTATGACCGTTCGTGAGTTACTGGGCGGCAGGCTCGCTGTTCCCATTAATTTGTCACCCTGTCTCAATGCGATTAACCAATGCCCTGAAGCCCAGCTCGTCAATT
>CABSBA010000099.1 GCA_902475825.1 uncultured Collinsella sp.
CGTGGCCGCCGTTCTCCTGATGGATGGCCTTGACGATGGTGGGATATTTGGCGGCCCACTCGTCGGCCTTGGCTGCCGTCTCGTCCTTGGAACCGTCATCGACGATGATGATCTCGATATCGGTGGCGTAATTGCTCCCCTCCAGAATGGAGGTGATGCAATGGTCCATGTCCTTGGCAGCGTTATACGAGGGAATACCAAATGATATGACTTTATGCATGGCAGGCGATAATCTCATCCGAAAGATCGAGGGCAGAGTTGGTCACGGCATCCATATCGTAGTAACGATACTCGGCCAGGCGACCCACCGGGTGGAAGTTCGTCAGGTTCTGGACACGCTCAAGATAGCGCTCATAGAGCTCACGGTTCTCGGGCTCCAGAATGGCGTAATAGGGCGTCTCGCCCGAGCCGGGCGTATAGGCCTTGGAATACTCCTTCATGATGGTGGTCTTGCCGGGCAGGACCTGGCCAGTCATGTTCTTGAACTCGGTGATACGCGTGTAATCCTCGCTCGTGGTGTAGTTGACGGTGCCCACGGGCTGGAACTGGTCCATATCGAGCGTCTCGAACTTCATGTCGAGCGTACGGTACGGCAGAGCGCCCAGGTCGAGGTTGAACAGCTCGTCGAGCGGACCGGTGTAGACGATCTCGCCGCCATAGACCTTACCGTCGATCTTGACGGTGGTCTCGTCGATCTCGAAGAGGTCGCGGGCGTCCACGTCGCAGAACACATCAATCAGATCGTGGTCGAGCATGTGCTCGAACAGCGCGGTATAGCCGTCCTGCGGCATGCCCTGGAAGGGAGCCTGCGGGAAGTAGCGGTCATCGTCGCCCACAAAGACGGGAACGCGACCGGTGATCGAGGGATCGATCTGGTCGGGCGTCTGGCCCCACTGCTTCATGGTGTAATGCAAAAAGACGTTCTCGTAGACGTAATCGGCGACCTCGGCAAGATCCGGGTCGTTCTTCTTGCGCAGCTCCATGATGGGCACCTTGACGTCCTTGCCAAAGGTCTCCACGAGCTTCTGATACAGCTCCTCGCCGCGCTCGTCGCCAAAGGCGAGCTTGAGGCTCGCGTGGTTAAAAGGCACGGGCATGAGGGTGCCGTTGATGTTGGCAAGCACCTTGTGCTGGTAGTCCGTCCACTTGGTAAAGCGCGACAGGAAATTGTGGACGCGCTCGTTAAAGGTATGGTAGATGTGCGGACCATACTCGTGGACCAGGATTCCCGCCTCGTCAGTGCAGTCGAAGGCATTGCCCGCAATGTGGCTACGGCGCTCCAAAACGGCAACACGATAGCCGATAGTTTCGGCAAGACGGCGGGCGCAAACGGCACCGGCATAACCGGCGCCGACAACAATCATGTCGTACGCACCGGCATTAAAGCCTTCAGGCAGGCCTGAGGTAATCTGCATCGATACTCCTTGTCAAAAGCCACGGGCTCGTTAGCTGGGCTTTTCTCGAACATTCTTCGAGACATATTTATCAGAGCGATTATAGCGCTAATGCGTCCTATAATGAGCTTGCCACACAAGGAAAGCTCAAGCACCGCGGCGTACATTATTGAAAGGTAAACCCGCTAGCAGCGGGTTTATTCGTGTGCAGCCGAGGGCCTGGAGCTTAGCGAAACGCTTGTAAGGAGTAACATGAGCGATTTCCTAAACCGTATGAAGTCTGCCGCCAAGGCCGACCTTAAGACCATCGTCCTGCCCGAGGGCGAGGACCCGCGTACCATCGTCGCCGCCACCAAGATCATCGAGGAGGGCCTGGCAAAGATCGTCATCCTGGGCAACCCCGACGAGATCGACGTTCCCGGCGCTACCGTCATCGACCCGCGCAACGCCGAGAAGCACGAGGAGTACGCGCAGAAGTTTGCTGAGCTCCGCGCCAAGAAGGGCGTTACCATCGAGCAGGCTCGCGCCCAGGTGATGGACGCCACCTACTTTGGCACCATGATGGTCAAGATGGGCGACGCCGACGGCCTGGTCTCCGGCGCCTGCCACTCCACCGCCGACACTCTGCGCCCCGCGCTGCAGATCCTCAAGACCGCCCCGGGCACCAAGCTGGTCTCGGCCTTCTTCGTGATGTGCACCGACACCCCGCAGTTCGGCACCGACGGCACGCTGATCTTCGCCGACTGCGGTCTCAACATCAACCCGTCCTCCGATGAGCTCTCCGAGATCGCCATCGCCTCCGCTCACTCCTGGTCCACCTTCATGGGCAACGTTGAGCCGCACGTGGCCATGCTCTCCTACTCCACCATGGGCTCCGCCGGCGGCGAGGTCGCCAAGAAGGTCCAGGAGGCCGTGAAATTCTGCCACGAGAAGGCTCCCGAGCTCGCCATCGACGGCGACCTGCAGCTCGATGCCGCCATCGTCCCCACCGTCGCCCAGCTCAAGGCTCCCGGCTCCTCCGTCGCCGGTAAGGCCAACGTGCTGGTGTTCCCCGACCTCGAGGCCGGTAACATCGGCTACAAGCTGGTCCAGCGCTTCGCCGGCGCCGACGCCTACGGCCCCATCCTGCAGGGCATCGCCAAGCCGGTTAACGACCTTTCGCGCGGCTGCTCTGCCGACGACATCGTGGGCGTCGTGGCCATCACCGCCGTCCAGGCTCAGATGGCTGAGTAGCGGACGCACTCCCCCGAAGGCCGTACGGGCTAACCCCTGAAAACGTCCTCGACCAATGAAACGCCCCCGTTCTGCTCCTTCGGAGCTACGAACGGGGGCGTTTCTGGTCTGCGGAGTGTTTTCAGGGGTTAGCCCGTACGGCCTTCTACCGCTACGTAGTAATCAGGGTATCTTGGGTGGACGGCGGCTTGGCTACGAGCTGGGTCTGAAAAATCTGAACGGATGGGTGTCGTTGCTGAAAGTGCAGGCGTTGCCGGCGATGATCACTTTGGGACTGGAATTTCCGTATGCTAAAAAAAGGCCTCCGGAGCTGTTGCTCTGGAGGCCTTTCGTTTACATGCAAACGGGTGCGTTAGTTGTTCTTGGTCAGGCGTTCGACGTCGTGGGCGATCATGTATTCCTCGTCGGTGGGGATGACCATGACCGTGACGGCGGAACCGACGGCACTGATGACCTGCGGGCCGTTGCCCACGGCCTCGCGGTTCTTGTTGTTGTCGATGCGCACGCCCAGCCACTCAAAGCAATCGCAGAAGGCCTTGCGGATCGACCAGTCGTTCTCGCCGATGCCGGCAGTGAAGGTGATGGTGTCCACGCCCGCCATGGAAGCGATCATGGAGCCGGCCTGCTGCATAGCCTTATAGGCGAACATATCGAAGGCGAGCAGGCAGCGCTCATCTCCCTCGGAAGCGCGCGTGCGGATGTCGCGGGCGTCGTTGGAGATACCCGAGATGGCAAGCAGACCAGACTGCTTGTTCATCATGTCGTCGACTTCCTGGTAGCTGTAGCCGCCCTCGCGCTGCAGGTAGCACACGGTAGCCGGGTCGATAGAGCCGCAGCGGGTTCCCATCATCAGGCCGTCAAGCGGCGTGAGGCCCATCGTGGTGTCGCGGCACACGCCGTCCTCGATGGCTGCGAGCGAGGCGCCGTTGCCCAGGTGGCACGAAAGCAGGCGGTGGCAGCGCGAGCCCAGGATCTCCTTGGCCATCATCCACTCATAGCGGTGGCTCGTACCGTGCGCGCCGTACTTGCGCACATGGTACTTGTCGCACACGTCCTTGGGCAGGGCGTAGGTGTAGGCGACCTCGGGCATGGTCATGTGGAACGAGGTGTCGAAGACGGCCACGTTGGGCAGCTCCGGATACTTCTCGCGGCAATATTCGATTGCCGCCGCCTCGCCGTAATTGTGCAGCGGAGCGAGCGGGGCCACCTCAAGGATCTTAGCCATGACCTCGTCGTCAACGACTGCGGAATCATCGAAGTGCCAGCCGCCCTGAACGATACGATGCCCAATGCCATCGATCGTAAAGTCGGTCTTCTCGAGCTCCTCGAGCACGCGCGCAATGGCGCTGCGATGATCGGGAAAAGGAATCTCCTCGGTCTGCTTGGCACCACCGTTCTCGGAGTGGCCAAAGATGCCCATGTCCGATCCGATACGCTCACAGTTGCCCTTGGCGAAAACCTCGCGGGTATCGGTATCCAAAAGCTGATATTTAAGGCTCGAGCTGCCGGCGTTGACAACAAGTACGTTCATGAGACTCCTTCGTGATTACAGTACGGTCGGCAAACCTATAAGGCGGCCGTACCCTTAATAAGAAGTTATCAGAATTCAATAAATATCTATTAATCTCTTCGCCCAAAGAGCATAAAAGGGGGCTGAACGGCACAATGCCATCCAGTCCCCTCCCCTTGTATCAATTACTTGCCGCTGACGATGCGCTCGACGTCGGAGGCGATCATGAACTCCTCATCCGTGGGGATGACGAAGATCTTGACCTTGGAATCCTTGGCGGACAGGCACCAAGCGCCGTCGCCGCGCAGGGCGTTGCGGGCATGGTCCATCTTGACGCCCATAAAGGCCAGACGGTCGGCCACGCCAGCGCGGACAGCCGGAGCGTGCTCGCCGATGCCGGCGGTAAAGACCAGGGTGTCCATGCCGCACATGGAAGTGGCCATCTCGGCGGCCTTGGCGGCAATCTTGTAGACGAACATATCGAAGGCGAGCTGAGCCTCGGGGTCACCGGCAGCGGCGAGCTCCTCGACGTTGCGGCAGTCGTTGGTCTTGCCACCGGTCACAGCCAAAAGGCCGGACTTCTTGTTCATCATCTCGTCGACCTCGTCGAAGGTGTAGCCGCCCTCGCGCTGCAGGTAGCACACGGTAGCCGGGTCGATGGAGCCGCAGCGGGTGCCCATCATGACGCCGTCGAGCGGGGTGAGGCCCATGGTGGTGTCCATGCACTTGCCGTCCTCGATAGCGCACAGGGAAGCGCCGGAGCCGATGTGGCACACGACGACCTTGCGGGCCTCGCCGTTGGTCATCTCGGCGACCTTCTTGGAAATGTAACGGTAGCTGGTGCCGTGGGCGCCGTACTTACGGATGTGCAGCTTGTCGCAGACGTCCTTGGGCAGGGCGTAAGTCTTGGCGACCTCGGGCATGTTGAAGTGGAAAGCGGTGTCGTAGACCGTGACGTTGGGCAGGTCGGGATACTGCTCCAGGCAGTACTCGATAACGTTGGCCTCGGGGTTATTGTGCAGCGGGGCGAGCGGAGCGACCTCGCGGATCTTGGCGAGGACGTCCTCGTCGACGAGGGAGGAGTCGCCAAAGTACCAACCACCCTGAACGATACGGTGGCCGATGCCCTCGATCTTGACGCCGTTGGCCTCGAGGTCCTTCAGGACGACCTCGATGGCGACCTTGTGGTCGGGGAACTCGATGTTCTCGGTCACCTTCTTGGAACCGTTGGCAGCATGGGTGAAGGTACCGCCGGTAAAGCAGACGCGCTCGCAGGAGCCCTTTGCGGACACCTTGTGGGACTTGGTATCGATGACCTGATACTTAAGGGTCGAAGATCCTGCGTTGACGACCAGAACGTTCATGTGTCTCCCTACTAACAGGCGGTGTGGCGCCGCCAGGTTACATACGCTTCAATAATAAACCCAAACGCCCTCGCGCTCGGGTTTATTGCGTTGATATATAAGTTATCGGTGCCCAAATACTCACGGCCTTTGACTTGTAAGACGAAATAGCGCGGGGATATACACCAAAGAAGATATCCCGAGCGCTACAAGCAATATGACTCGAATACCCGCGATGCTGCTCAACACAGCATTGAACAGATAGAAAAGGATGGCACCCACCGCCACCATCTGGCTTTGGACCGAAATCAGTGAACAGCGCATCGAAGAATCGACAGCATTTTGAAAAATTGAGTATTTAATTGGAGCAAATAACGAGTAAGCAACCGTCTGCAGTACATAGAACACGGGCAGCAAATAGACCGGAGTAAAGGGAATCAAAAACAGAGCAGTCAGGAAAAGGCGCACGATGCCGCAAATACGCGCAAAACGGCCCTTGAACCTGTAAGCTGAACAACACCAGCAATGACGGCGCAGAGGTGGCGTTCAAGTA
>CABSBA010000100.1 GCA_902475825.1 uncultured Collinsella sp.
GTCGATCGCGAGTTCCGCACGAGCCGGAGAGCACTTAATGTGCTCTCCGTGCGAGTCAGGACTGTCCGAGCAGGCGACCTTATATATTTGCCCTCCCCGGGGCTCCTCGCCCGAACCCCTCAGCTAGTTCTTCAGCGAGTTCAGCGGTGCCGGGAAGCGTCCACCACGGTGGGCGAGCACGGTGCCGGCGTTGGGGTTCACCGGCATGATGGGCGCACGGCCAAACAGACCGCCGTACTCAACGCAGTCGCCCACACCCTTGCCGATGGCGGGAATCACGCGGACGGCCGTGGTCTTATTGTTGATGACGCCGATGGCCATCTCGTCGGCGATGATGCCGGCGATGGTCTCGACCGGGGTGTCGCCGGGGATGGCGATCATGTCCAGGCCGACGGAGCACACGCAGGTCATGGCCTCGAGCTTCTCGAGCGAAAGCGCGCCGGCCTCGACGGCGGCAATCATGCCGGCGTCCTCGGACACGGGGATAAAGGCGCCGGAGAGGCCACCCACGCTGGAGCTGGCCATGACGCCGCCCTTCTTGACGGCATCGTTGAGCATGGCGAGTGCGCAGGTCGTGCCCGGGCCACCGCAGGTGCCCACGCCGATGATCTCGAGGATGCGTGCAACGGAGTCGCCGATGGCGGGCGTGGGAGCCAGCGACAGGTCGACAATGCCCTTCTCGACACCCAGGCGATGGGCAGCCTCGCGGCTCATGAGCTCGCCGGCACGGGTGATCTTAAAGGCGGTCTGCTTAATCTTCTCGGCGACTTCCATCATTGATGCGGAGTCGGGCAGCGTCTCCAGGGCTGCAGCCATAACGCCGGGGCCCGAGACGCCTACGTTGATGACGGCGTCGGCCTCGCCACCGCCGTGGACGGCGCCCGCCATAAACGGGGAGTCCTCGACCATGTTGGCAAAGCAAACAAACTTGGAAGCGCCGACGGAATCCTGGTCGGCCGTGAGTTTAGCGGCATCGATGATGGTCTGGGCGGCCATGAGCACGGCGTCCATGTTGATGCCGGCACGCAGGCTGGCGACGTTGACGCTGGAGCAGACGCGGCTGGTGGTGGCAAGCGCCTGGGGGATGGACTGGATGACGCGGCGGTCGGCGTCGCCGATGCCCTTCTGGACGAGTGCGGAGAAACCGCCCAGGTAATCGATGCCGAGCGTCTCGGCCGCGCGGTCGAGGGCATGCGCGATGGGGGTGAGGTCCTCATCCTTGCAGCACGCGGCGATCTGCGCCACCGGGGTGACGGAAACGCGCTTGTTGACGATGGGGATACCGTACTCGCGCTCGAGGTTCTCGGCGGTCTCGACCAGGTGCTCAGCCGTGTGCGTCACGTGGTCGTAGATCTTCGTGCACATGCGGTCGAGGTTCTCGTCACCGCAACCCATGAGCGAAACACCCATGGTGATGGTCCTGATGTCGAGGTTCTGCTCCTCAACCATGCCGCGGGTTTCCGCGATTTCTGCGGGCGTGATCGCCATCCTTGCACTCCTATCTGCCAAAACGAGCATAGTCTTGTCTATTCTAACGTGCCGCACGTGCCAAGTGGCACATGCGGCACGTTTTGGTGCTCGGTTGTTTCCGTTGTGTTACTGCCCAAAGACCTCTTCGGCGATGCGCGCGCTTTCGGCGGCATCCTTGGCGTAGTAGTCCGCGCCGATCTGCTTGGCGTATTCGGGGGTGAGCACGGCGCCGCCTACGATGATCTTGACGCCCGGAACCTCGGCATGGAGCAGCTTGATGGTCTCCTCCATGGCGACGACCGTGGTGGTCATAAGCGCCGAGAGGCCGACGAGCTTGATGTCACGCTCCCGCACGGTCTTGAGCACCTCTTGCGGGTCGACGTCGCGGCCTAGGTCAAAGACGGTGTAGCCGTAGTTATCGAGCAACATCTTGACGATGTTCTTACCGATGTCGTGGATGTCGCCCTTGACGGTGGCCACGCAGATTTTGCCCTTGTCGGCAATCTCGCCGGCGGGCATCAGTCGCTTGATGGTGTCGAAGCCCACGCGTGCGGCCTCGGCCGAGGCCATGAGCTGCGGCAAGAAGAACTTGCCCTGGTCAAAGAGGACGCCAACCTCGTCGAGGGCGGGGATAAAGTGATTGTTGATGAGGTCCATGGCGTCGTGGTCTGCCAGCAGACGCTCGGTCTCGGCAGCGATCTCGCCTTTGCGGCCCGAGACGACCATGCGACGAATCGGGTCGTCGTTGCCGTCGGTGCCGGCGGTGCCAGCAGCGGGCACAGTGTCGGTCGATGCGGCCTGAGCTGCTGCCGGGTTTGCGGCGATCTTGTACGGATCGGTCCAGCCGGCGTAGCGCTCGATGTATCCGGTCGAGCCCTCGTCCTCAACGCTCAGCACGCGATAGCTGTAGACGGTATCCATAAAGCGCTTGGAGCCCGGGTTCATGATGGGGGCATCGAGGCCCGCGCCAAAGGCGGCGGCCAAAAAGACCGAGCCCAGCAGCGGGCGGGCAGGCAGGCCAAAGCTGATGTTCGACACGCCGAGTGCACATTTGACGCCCAGACGCTCCTTGCACAGGGACATGGCGCGCAGGATCTGCTCGGCCTGGCGCTGGTTGGTCGAGGCGGTCATGACCAGGCAGTCGATGAGGATGCGGTCCGGGCCGATGCCGTAGCGCGCAGCCTCGGCCACGATGCGCTCGGCGATGGCGAAGCGGGCCTCGGCGGTATCGGGAATGCCGCCTTCGTCGAGCGTGAGGCCGACGACGTTGGTGCCGTAGTGGGCGACCAGCGGAAAGATCTCGTCCATGATCTGCTGTTTGCCATTGACCGAGTTGATGATGGGCTTGCCGGCGTAGCGGCGCACGGCGGCCTCGACGGCTGCGGGGTCGGTGGAGTCGATCTGCAGCGGCAGCAAGGTGGAGCCCTGGAGCTGCTCGGTGGCCTGTTGGATAATCTTGACCTCGTCGATCTCGGGCAGGCCCACGTTGACGTCCAGGATGTCGGCGCCCTGCTCCTGCTGGCTGATGCCCTGGCTCACCACGTAGTCCAGATCGCCGTCGCGCAGGGCCTGCTGCAGGCGCTTTTTGCCGGTGGGGTTGATGCGCTCGCCGATGACGGCGATCTTGTGACCGTCACAGGGAAGGTCCACGACCGTCTGGGCGCTCGTGACCGACATGCTGGGCTTGCGGTGACGCGGGCTGGGCGTGTGGTTGTCGATAAGCGTGCGCAAGGCCGCCATGTGCGTGGGCGTGGTGCCACAGCAGCCACCCACGACGCTCACGCCGTCCTCAATCATGCCGGCGACGGCCTCGGCGTATTCGGGTGCCTGGATGTCAAAGACGGTATTGCCGTCATCGTCCACGCGGGGCAGTCCCGCATTGGCCTGCACCATAACGGGCTTGTCGGTAACGGTGAGCATGCGTGCGGCGAGCCCTCGGAGCTCGGCCGGTCCCTGGCTGCAGTTGATGCCTAAAACGTCGGCGCCGATGGCGTCGAGCGTGACGGCGGCCACCTCGGGACTCGTACCCAGGAACGTGCGACCGTCTTCCTCAAAGGTCATGGTGGCAAAGACGGGCAGGTCGGAGTTCTCGCGGCAGGCGAGGACGGCAGCCTTGATCTCGGCAAGGTCGGTCATGGTCTCGATAATAAAGAGGTCCACGCCCGCGTCGACGCCGGCGCGCACTTCCTCGGCAAAGAGGTCATAGGCCTCGTCGAAGCTCAGGGTGCCCAAGGGGCGAAGCAGTGCGCCGATGGGGCCGATATCGCCGGCGACGTAGCGGGCACCGGCCTCGCGGGCGCAGGTGACTGCCGCGGCAAAGACATCTGCCACGGTGGCGGCGCCGTCGAGCTTGTGGGCGTTGGCGCCAAAGGTGTTGGCGGTGATTACGTCGCAGCCAGCCTCGACGTACTGACGCTGGATATCGGTGATGACCTGAGGCTCCTCAAAGTTGAGCAGCTCGGGCAGGGCGCCGGCCTTCATGCCGGCCGCCTGCAGCATGGTACCCATGCCGCCGTCGAACAGCAGATGCCCCGTGCCCTCGATGGCGGCGCGCAGGCGATCGTCCTTAATGCGAAGGTCGTCGATCGTGCGCGTCTTGTATGCAGCGCCATTACGGCGTGCGGCATCAACGGGCGCCGCCAGCGCGGCACCGTCCAGATCATGAGTGATAAGCGGAGTAAACATCAATAAGCTCCTAATGGCTGGAATAGCAGGTGGTGTGGGCGGCGCGGAAACGGCAGTGCTCGCGCATACGGCAGATATTGCAGGTGGGGCGGCTCTGGGCGTCGCGGACCTTGCCATCAAACAGACCGATCACCGCGGTCACGCTCTTGGTGGGCATGAGCAGGCTGGTCGGCGTGACGGTAAGCCCGATGAGCCGCGTGGCGTTGAGCGCAGCCACGATTGAGTGCTGGGCCGTAAGCGGGCAGTCGCCGTAGCCGGGGCTGAAGCGCCAGTTACCGGCGAGTCCGTGTACGGCGGCCGCAGCCTTGACCTGTTGGTCCATCTGCTCGACGGCGGCTTCTACATAGGCAGAGCATGCGGCGTCGAGCACGGCTCCCTCTAGGGGCTGCTGGGCTCCCGTGGTTCGCAGGCGACGCTCGGCGTCCATGCCGAGGGTGCATGCCATGAGTGCGGCAAAGCGGGCGTCTTTGAGGTGGCGATAGATATCGCGGCCGCGCAGCTCAACGTTGGTGCCGACCAGGCGGATGCAAGGCTCGCCCTGCTCGTCGACGCCCGTGGCATCGACGGCAAACACGCGTCGCACGCCACGGGGCTCAATGTCCAGTTCCAAACGTTCAACGACAAGCTCAATACGCTGCGACAGCTCTGGCTCAATCTGCTGGCCGCCGTAGCCCAGATACCGCAGCATCTCGGCACGGTCGACTCGGGGGCGATGGGCAGCATCGATACGGTAGAGCGCCGGCGACGCAAGGTCGGCCGGCACTTCACCAAAAGCTGTATCGATGTGCGGTTTTTCCATTACCCCAGGCGCTCCATAATGGTTACGGCGATCGCAGGACGATTCATAGTGTACAGGTGCAGACCGTCGGCACCGTGCTCCTTGAGGTCGCAAAGCTGACGGGCGGCATAATCTACACCGGCTGCCTGCAGGCTCTCGGGGTCGTTCTCGTACTTGGCGAGGATCTTGATGACGGGGGAGGGCAGCGACGCGCCGCACATAAAGACCATGCGGCTGATCTGCGACTTGCCCATAAACGGCATGATGCCCGCGGTAATGGGCACGGTGATGCCGGCCTTGTCGGCAAGCTCGCGAAAACGGTAGAAGCACTCGTTGTCAAAAAAGAGCTGCGTCACAAAGAAGCTCGCGCCGGCGTCCTGTTTTTGCTTGAGGTATTCGACCGAGAGGTTGAGATCCTCGCAGGCAATGTGGCCCTCGGGGTAGGCTGCGGCGCCCACGCAAAAGCCGGCATCGACGAGCTCCGGGATAAGGTCGCGGGCGTAGGCGTAGTCCGAGGCGGGCTTGTCATCCTCAGTCGCGCCAGCGGGCAGGTCGCCGCGCAGGGCTAGCACGTTTTCCACACCGGCCGAGCGATACTCGTCAATCTTGGCGGCGATGTCGGCGTGGGTGCGGCCCACGCAGGTGAGGTGCGCTACCGAGGGCGTATCGAATTCGCTCGTAATCATATGCGCGATGGGGGCGGTGGTGGCACCGTTGCCCGAGCCGCCGGCCGAGCAGGTGACCGAGACAAAGCTCGGCGAAAGCTTGCACAGATTGCCTGCCACTTCGCGAGCCGTATCGAGGGTCAGCTCGCCCTTGGGCGGGAACATCTCAAACGAAACGGGCGCGGTGCCCTGGGATGCTGCCTGCTTAAAAACCTCGTCGACGCGCATATCGTGCTCCTCTAGATACGTAATAGTGCGATGTGTTGTAAGGATTCTACTGCACCACTGTGCCACGGTGGAGTTTCACTCGCTATTTGGGGACAAGCTGAAGCGGTTTCTGGAAGAGAGCGACTGCCATGTGGCCATCAGCATGC
>CABSBA010000101.1 GCA_902475825.1 uncultured Collinsella sp.
GGCACCACGCCGTCCAACGCCATCCGCATGTTTATCGCCGCGTTCAATCGTTGCGGCACCTTTCCGTTCGACATTTCGCCCAGCGGGGCCTTTGGCACTGCGCCCGATCCTCATCAATAAGTGATCCGTTTTCCTCCGTCCCCATGGGATCAGCTCTCTGCCGAGTTGTGGTAGAACTAGGGAACGGTTTTGAGGAGGTTGGCATGCTCAATGCGATGATTTGGGCGCTTGCCTGTTTTGGCGTTGTCGCTGCCGATATAGCCCTGAGCGTGGTGCTGTTTTCAGTTCTCGATGCCGTATCGGTGCTGACGGGCTATCCGATCGACAATCTCGATATCCAATGGTTCCAGGCTGCCGCTCAGACGGCATCGTTTTTGATGGCGCTGCTGTGGTGGCGTTATCTGTGGCCGCGTTCGTTTATGGCACGCCGGCAAAGTGAGCATCCACTCGGCGGGGGAGCGCGTGGGGCGTGGAAACGCATCGCCTGCGTTATCGTGATTGGCCTGGCCCTGCAGGTGGTCGTTGGCTACGTGACCGACGCCGTGCTGTCGCTGTTGCCCGAGGCGGCGGCCGATTACAGCGAACTTGTCGAGGAGACGGGCATGGGCGACACGAGCTATCTGGCCGTCCTGACCACGGTGCTCGGCGCGCCGTTTTGCGAAGAGCTCCTGGTGCGCGGCATCATCTTTGAGTTTTCGCTGCGTGCGTTTAATCCGCAGTGCCGCCCACTTTGGAAGCGCCGGCGTCGTGCGAGCGCGCAGGACGGAGCCATGGTGCCCTGGGCGGCCCCAAGCACGTGGGGTATCGCCGCGGCGATTGTGCTGCAGGCGGCAATCTTCGGTTTTATGCACATGAATTGGGTGCAGGGCTGCTATGCGGGTGCCGCCGGCCTCATTTTTGGCTGGGTGCTCGTGACCACTGGAAAGCTCCGCTACACGATCTTGCTGCACTTTGCCTTTAACGCCGGGTCGTATCTCATGGGCCTGATGTGGTTTGTGAACACGCCGCTCGACATGGCGGTCACGGTCGCTATCGCCGGCGTCATCCTCGTTGAGGCAATGCGGTCGCTCAAGCTGACGTGCCAGCTGGCTCGCTCCCGTCAGTAAATGTGATTCCCCTAAGGAAAACACGGTTAGGTGCGTCTGAACGTGTTCTCCCTAGGGAAATCACGGCTAGAGACAGCCTAAGTGTGTTCCCCCTAGGGAAAACACGCCTGGGCCGATGAAGGGGCGCCGGCTGGCCAGGAGACGCCGGCTGGCCCTCGCCACGCTAGTTGCGACGCCCGCCGCCGTTGGCGCCCTGACGCCCCTGGGCCGCGCGATTGCGCCCTGCGGTGTTTTGCGCGCGCGACATGCCGCCATGGCCCTTACTGCCTTTGGGTCCCTTGCCAGCGCCGCCACCATGCGGTTTGCCGCCCTTCTTGCCAGTGCCGTGTCCGCCGCCGGCCGATGTCTCGCCCGGGCGTGGCGGCACGGGGCGAATCAGGCAATGCTTGGTGTAGCCGATCAGATCGCGGCGGCCGGCCTTTTCCAGCGCCTCACGCACGAGCTTGTAGTTCTCGGGCTTGCGATATTGGATGAGCGCGCGCTGCATGGCCTTCTCGTGCGGGTCGCGCGCCACATAGATCGGCTCCATGGTGCGCGGGTCCACGCCGGTGTAGTACATGCACGTCGACATGGTGGACGGCGTGGGGTAGAAGTCCTGCACCTGCTCGGGCATGTAGCCCATGTCGCGCACGGCCTCGGCAAGGTCCACGGCTTCCTTCATCGTCGAGCCGGGGTGGCTCGAGATCAGGTACGGCACCACGTACTGCTTGAGTCCGTATTCGCGGTTCAGGCGTTCAAATTTACGGCAGAACGCATCGTAGACGGCGCGGCTCGGCTTGCCCATCACGGACAGCACCGCGTCGCTCACATGCTCGGGCGCTACGCGCAGCTGGCCCGAGACATGGTGCTCCAGCAGCTCGCGCAAAAACTCGTCCGAGGCGTCGGCCATGGTGTAGTCAAAGCGGATGCCACTGCGGACGAAGACTTTCTTGACGCCCGGCAGCTGACGCAGATCGCGCAGCAGCTGCGTGTAGCCGCTCTCGTCGACCACCATGTTCTTGCACACGCTCGGCCACAGGCAGCGCTTGTTCTTGCACACGCCGTGCTTGAGCTGCTTGTCGCAGGCCGGGCGGCTAAAGTTTGCCGTCGGTCCGCCTACGTCGTTAATGTAGCCCTTAAACTCGGGGTCGCGCGTGAGCAGCTCGGCCTCGCGCATAATCGAGTCGTGACTGCGCATCTGCAGCACGCGGCCCTGGTGGAAGGTGAGGGCGCAAAACGAGCACTCGCCAAAACAGCCGCGGTTGGAGCTAATGGAAAACTTGATCTCGGCAAAGGCCGGCACGCCGCCCGCCGCGTCGTAGTCGGGATGCCAATCGCGTGCGTAGGGGAGCTCGGCGACCTCGTCCATCTCGTCGGTGGTGAGCGTCGCCGACGGCGGGTTCTGCACCACGTACACGCTGTTGGGATATGGCTCTACCAGGCGATGTCCGGTGATGGGGTCCATATTCTGTTGTTGCACGTTAAAGCTGCGCGCGTAGTTGAGCTTGTCGGCGGTAAGGTCGTCCCAGCTGGGCAGCAGGTCGTAGTCGTAGACCTCGTCGAGCGAGCCCGTGCGGTAAACGGTGCCGTTGATATAGGTGATCTGGTCGACGGGCAGCCCCGCGTCGAGCGCGTCGGCGATTTCGACAATCGCGTGCTCGCCCATGCCGTAGATGAGGATGTCGGCGCCCGAGTCGAGCAGTACCGAACGCTTGAGCTTGTCCTGCCAGTAGTCGTAGTGGGCCAGACGGCGCAGGCTCGCCTCGATGCCGCCGATGATGATGGGGACGTCCTTAAACGTCTGGCGGATGAGGTTGCCGTAGACCGTGACGGCTCGGTTGGGACGGCGCCCCTCCGCGCCACCAGGGGTATAGGCGTCGGTGTGGCGGCGGTGCTTGGTCACCGAATAGTGGTTGACCATGGAGTCCATGTTGCCGGCGCTGACGAGAAAGCCCAGGCGCGGCTCGCCGAGCACCGTGATGCTGGCGGGGTCGGTCCAGTCGGGCTGGCAGATAATGCCCACCTTGTAGCCGTGCGCGTCGAGTACGCGGCTGACGATGGCCATGCCGAAGCTGGGGTGGTCCACGTAGGCGTCGCCGCAGATGTAGACAAAGTCGCACTGGTCCCAGCCACGCGCATCCATGTCGGCGCGGCTGACGGGGAGGAACTTGTCGCGGCCCGGTCGCCAGGGGCGGGCGGGCGCTGCTGAGGCATGCGCGGGTCGCGAGCCCTGCGCCTTGCCGCCGCGCTTTTGCTGCTGGCCCTGTTTGCCCTGCTGTCCCCGTTGGCTGTTCTGAGCGTGCTGAGGCTTTTTTGCCACGATCCCTCCCGGTGTTTGTATGCTGCACGTAATTGTAACCAGTCTTTTTGGGACGGGGCTAAAAAGACTGGGGGAGTACATGAGCTGGGGGATCGGCGCGTCGATGCGGGGATCGTTTGTTTCCAGACTGTGTATCCCCGTGTCGAAGGGGTCCTCTCGCGCGCACGCCATGTTGTCAATGGGTTACAGTATGAACGGCGGCTATGTTTCCGCCAACGCACGAGAGGGTCGTCAACAAGGAGGATGCACGACGATGCAGCGTGCCAAACAGATATCGGAGTCTATTGAGCTGGGCATCATCTTGGCGCTCGCCGGTGGCTTTATGGATGTGTATTCGTACATTGGGCGCGACCATGTTTTCGCAAACGCGCAGACGGGCAACATCTTGCTGGTGGGCGTGAGCATCTCGGAGGGCAATTGGGTGCTGGCGGGACGCTATTTCTTCCCCGTGGTGTCGTTTGCCGTGGGCATTATGCTTGCCGACCTGGTACACGAGCGGTTTGGCAGCGTGATCCACTGGCGCCAGGTGACGGTGTTCTTTGAAGCCGTCATCTTGCTGGGCGTGAGCTTTATCCCGGGCGGCGATTTTAACCTGCTCGCCAACTGCCTCACTTCGTTTGCCTGCGGCATGCAAGTCGAGAGCTTCCGCAAGATCCACGGTCACGGCATCGCTACGACCATGTGCATCGGTAACCTGCGCAACGCGCTGCAAAACGTGGACGATTACATCATCACCCACAAGCGCGGCTTTTTGGAAAACGGCCTGCTGTACTTTGGCGTGATCTTAACCTTTGTGTTTGGCGCCGTGCTAGGCAACTGGTGTATTGAGCGCATGGGCCTGCACGCCATCGTCGTGGCGAGCGTGCTGCTGTTTGTCGCGTTTGCCATCATGTTTATCGACCGCGAGCGCGACTTGCGCTTACGCTGGAAATGTGCGGCCGATGCCTGGAAAGAGGGCTGTCGAAAGTAGAGGAATGCGGCAAAGGGGCTGTCCCTTTGCCGCAATATTTTTCATCTTCTGTTGAAACGCTTTAACAATTTTGACGTTCTCACGTGTTTTTTGTTTCAAAAGCGTTAGGATGGGACTCGTAGCGTGGGGCGTAATGGGTGCCCCGCACACGATGGGAGGCTATCAATGGCTAATCGTTTCGTTCTCAACACCATTTCTTACCATGGTTCCGGCGCCATCAAGGAGATCCCCGGCGAGCTCCAGCGTCGTGGCTACAAGAAGATCTTCGTCTGCTCCGACCCCGATCTGGTCAAGTTTGGCGTTACCGCTAAGGTGACCGACGAGCTCGACGCCGCCGGCATCGCTTGGAGCCTCTACTCCGAGATCAAGCCCAACCCCACCATCCAGAACGTCAAGGACGGCGTCGAGGCCTTTAAGGCCGCCGAGGCTGACGCTATCGTGACCATCGGTGGCGGCTCCTCCATGGACACCGCCAAGGCTATCGGCATCATCATCAACAACCCTGAGTTCGCCGATGTCCGCAGCCTCGAGGGCGTTGCTCCCACTAAGAACCACGCCGTGTTCACCATCGCTGTGCCGACGACTGCCGGTACCGCCGCCGAGGTGACCATCAACTACGTCATCACCGACCCCGAGAAGGTCCGCAAGTTCGTGTGCGTCGACACCAACGACGCCCCCGAGGTCGCCGTCGTCGACCCCGACATGATGGCTTCCATGCCCGCCAAGCTGTGCGCTCACACCGGCATGGACGCTCTGACCCACGCCATCGAGGGCTACACCACCAAGGGCGCTTGGGAGCTCTCCGACATGTTCCACTTTGAGGCTATTAAGCTGATCAGCGAGAACCTGCGCGACTCTGTCGCCGAGGCCAAGTCCGGCAAGCCCGGCTCCGGCCGCGAGGGTATGGCTCTTGGCCAGTATGTCGCCGGCATGGGCTTCTCCAACGTCGGCCTGGGCATCGACCACGCCATGGCTCACACCCTGTCCGCTCACTACGATACCCCGCACGGTGTCGCCTGCGCCATGCTGCTGCCGATCGCCATGGAGTTCAACAAGCCGGTTTGCGCCGAGCGCCTGGCCAAGGTCGCCGTTGCCATGGGCGTTGACACCACGGGCATGAGCACCGACGAGGCCGCCGACGCCGCTATCGCCGCCGTCAAGCAGCTTTCCGCCGACGTGAACATCCCGCACGTCTGCGAGGCCATGAAGGCTGACGAGATCGAGGTCCTGGCCAAGGACGCCATGGCCGATGCCTGCTTCCCGGGCAACCCGCGCGAGGCGACGCTCGACGACGTCATCGAGCTCTTCAAGAAGATCTGCCCGGCTGCCTAACCTGGTTCGGCGGGCCCCGCCCGTTAGCCCCAGAATCGTCCTCGGACATGTCGGAGGCCCCGCTGCGCACTACGTGCGGCGGGGCCTCCTTCTGTCCTGCGGAAAGATTCTGGGGCTAACGGGCGGGGCCCGCCGGCTCGTTGTCGTGGCGGGCACTGTTCGGAAGAGCTCGATGGGTCATCTCGCTGGGTAAATATTTGTGCGTGATGGTATCGTTGTTGGGGCTTTTACTGATTAGGGGATGTTGACTTTG
>CABSBA010000102.1 GCA_902475825.1 uncultured Collinsella sp.
GTTATGCGCTTGCCCTTGTAAGTGCCGGTAACGGTGCGGAACTCGCGGCTCTCAACGGCGCACTCCTTGGTCTCGAAGTGAGAAGCCACGAGGTCTACGCGTCCAGGGTCGCCCACGAGAATCACCTTGTCGGCGAGCTGTTCGGGCTTAACATGCAAGTGGAAGATGCTGCCATCTTCGTTGATGATGAGTTCAGACTCAGCGTCTGCGCGTAAGGCTGTGGATCCCAAGTCTCCCTGTTCCATCATGAAAGCCTGCGGTGGGTGCACGGCGCTCAATCGTCCTTATAAAAAGCAGCTGGCGGCCAAGCAGACTGCTATGGAGGAGCATTTTGCCGCTCTTTGCGAGCGCGAGGGTATTAGCGTCGACCCCATTCGCGGTATGGGCGTCACCCTGGGCGACCCGGGCAAATATCCTGCGCCGCGCGGTTTTCGCCATAAGGCTGCCACCCCCTTTGCTCCCGGCAAGGAGGGCGCTGTCCGCTGCGGCTTTTTTGAGCGCGGCACGCACAGAATCGTTGCCGTTCCCGAATGCCCCGTTGAGGCACCGGGCGCCCGACAGATTCTTAACGGCATCGCGCGTGAAGCTGAGCGTCTGCACATTCCCGCCTTTAACGAAGACAAGCACCTGGGTTTGCTTCGCTATGCCGTCGTTCGCTGTGGCTGGCGCACCGACCAGATCATGGTCACCCTCGTGACCGCCCAGCGCGACCTACCGCATGCACAGGAATTCTTTGAGGCCGTCGCTGCACTCGATCCGCGCATCGTCACCGTCGCCCAAAACATCAACGGGCGCCCTGGCAACGCCATCCTCGGTGAGGAAACCCGCATCGTTTATGGCGCCGAATGCATGCGCGACCAGCTACTCGGCTGCGAGTTCGACATCTCCCCTACCGCGTTCTACCAGACCAACCCGCAGCAGACCGAATTGCTCTATCAGCTCGCTATCGACGGCATGGACCTGCGCCAGGGCGATGTGCTTATGGATGCCTACTGCGGCAGCGGCACCATCGGTCTTTGCGCAGCTAAAGATGCCCAGAGCAAGGGCATCGGCATCATGCTGCTCGGCGTGGAGCGCAACCCGGCGGGCATTGCCGACGCGCGCCGCAATGCCGAGCTCAACGGTCTTACCCGCAGCGCCTGGTTTATGGCCGACGATGCCACCGATTACATCCTAGATGCCGCCGACAACAACGAGCGCGTCGACGTCCTTTCCATCGACCCGCCGCGCGCCGGCTCCACCCCCGAGTTCCTCGAAGCTGCCTGCGCACTTAAGCCGCGCCGCATCACCTATATCAGCTGCAACCCCGTGACCCAAGAGCGCGACCTGCACCAGCTCCTCGACGGAGGCTATCGCCTGCTCAAGATCACGCCCGTCGACATGTTCCCCCACACCGACCACACCGAAACCGTAGCGGTCCTCGAACGCCGCTAATTGTCCGGCACAAGAAAGGGGGCGGCCCGCCTGGACCGCCCCCTTCGCTTGGTTTATAAACTCAGCTACATCCCCTTGCGCAGGTCGCACACGCCGGCTGCAGCCATCTCGCGCAGCAGCGTCTCGCGGTCGCGCGTCACGATCAGGTCCAGCGGGAAGTGAATCTCGTCGAGCATCTTACGCGCCTGGTCGAGCTTGCCAATCGCCATGCCAATATGTGCATCAGTCGAGACGCCAATTCCCACGCCCAGTTCGGCGCAGCGCTCGGCGATCTTGCGGCATACGTTCCAATGCTCGGCATCCGTGCCATGCTCAAGACTGTGGTTGTTGATCTCGATGATCTTGTGCTTGGCCTTGGCCGCCAACAGCACCTCATCGATATCAAAGGGAACACCGGCGCGACCCGCGTGGCCCAGCATGAACACCTTGGGGTGTTCCAAGGCATTGATATACATCTCGGTCGTCTGGGCCAGCGTCGCGCCTTCAGCGAGTTGCGGATTATGCACGCTTGCCACCAAATAATCC
Source organism: uncultured Collinsella sp. (assembly GCA_902475825.1). Taxonomy (GTDB): domain Bacteria; phylum Actinomycetota; class Coriobacteriia; order Coriobacteriales; family Coriobacteriaceae; genus Collinsella. The sequence continues at coordinate 1,960 of CABSBA010000102.1, forward strand.
AAATTGCGCGTAACCAAATCGAACAGCGAATGCGGGCGGCTGTACGAACCGCCGGCGATATTGAGCGTGACAGGAGTGTCCTCGCCAAACAGGCTTCCGTCCAGTGAAACGATATCGGCCTCGGCACCACGCAGCACCAGCACGCCGCTCCAAATGCGCGGCCAGATATTCTGGTTGATAAAGAACTGATAACTGCGCAGGTCATTAGGGCAAGCCGTAACCATAGAGCTCAGATGGTCGGCAGATCCGAGCACCTGCAGACCACGCTCTGCCGCCCAGTACACATTCTCCTCAATGGTCGAATATGCATGCGCAGAGAACATCGTATGGGTGTGAATGTCACAAGAAAGCAGGTAGGGCATCGGGTCTCCTTATCTGGCATGGCCGTCGCTTATATTCATTGTACGCATAGCCTTCGATAGTCGTAAAACCACTCCATCCCAACGACACAACGTCCATGACAACGGGGTCCGGCTTAACACCAAACCCCGTTTCACGTAAAACATTGTAGGCAGAGCGCTTTACTTTTAACGATACTCGTCCGCCAACTGTTTCCAAGCGGGTAGCGAATTGATGATCGTTTCGTAACTCACGCAATAGCCCAGGCGGAACCAGCCCGGCATACCAAAGCTGTCCGAGGGAACCGCAAGCAACTCATACTTCTTTGCGCGCTCGCAAAACGCATTCGCATCGGGCTCGAGTGCCTTCACCCACAGGTAGAAAGCACCGTCCGGCTCAACATAGGTATAGCCGTAGTCCGCCAAGGCGTCGGTAAGCGCCGTGCGGTTGCGAGCATAGGCCTCGATATCGCTCGGCTCATCGATGCAATCGATAATCACGCGCTGGAAGAGCGCCGGTGCACATACAAAACCCAGCGTACGGGCAGCACCCGCAACAGCCGGCATCAGACGCGCAGCCTGCGGATTGGTGTTGGGAACCAAGATCCAGCCAACGCGCTCACCCGGCAGCGACAGCGACTTAGAATACGAGTAGCACACAACGGTGTTCTCGTAGATCGAGGGCACCCAAGGCACCTCGGCACCGTACACGATCTCGCGGTACGGCTCATCCGAGATGAGCATAATCGGATTCTCGGGATCACGCCGAGCGTTGGCCTCGCGCAGAACATTGGCCAGTCGCGTCAGCGTGTCGCGCGTATACACGGCACCAGTCGGGTTGTTGGGCGAATCGATAATGACGGCCGCCGTCTTATCGCTGATCGCCTTGAGCACGTTGTCCACGCTCAGCTGGAACGTGTCTTCATCGGCAGGCGCCTCGACACACGTACAGCCGGCCTTCTCAATCCACACGCGATACTCCGGAAAGTACGGAGCGATAACAATAACCTCGTCGCCCGGGTTTGTAACGGCGTTGAGCGTGCAGGTGAGCGAAGCCGCGGCGCCCACCGTCATAAAGACGTCCTTGCCCTCATAGCTCGTGCCAAAGCGACGGTTGAGCGATTCGGCGACAGCTGCTCGACATTGCGGCAGGCCCGGTGCGGGAGTGTAGCCGTGCAGCTGGTCACTCGGCAGCTCCAAGGCCTTCTTAATGGACTCCGCCACGGCAGCGGGCGCCGGAACACTCGGGTTGCCCAGCGAAAAATCGAATACGTTTTCCGCACCGATCTGTGCCTTGCGCTCAAGACCATAGCTAAAGATCTCACGGATGATGGAGCTTTCCGCACCGCGAGCATACATAGTTTCGTTGATCATCTGTTCCCCTTTCGCATAGGCGCTATTGTACGCTTTAGTCGAGCAAAGTGCCGCAGCAATGTTAATTGGGTGTTGATTGGGGACAGACTTAAATGCGTGAAAACGCTCATTTAAGTCTGTCCCCAATCAACAGATGGCCCCATATCGCTCAAAAGAAAAAGCCTCCGCAGGTTTCCCCGCAGAGGCTTTCGCCACAAAGGCTATTTATCGGCGTCGGTGTCGGCACCGGCATTGGCGGCACGGTCATCGCCGGCATCATCGGATGCGACTTCGGCATCCTCCTGCATGGCCGCCTGCGCAAAAGCTGCGGCATCAGCCGCCAGCTCCTCCTCGCTCATACGAGGCATGCGCTTTTTGGTCGGCATGCCGGCCGCCTTGGCGTTGCGCTCCTCCTTGGCCGCCAGGATATCGCCCTCGCGCTCAAGGTAGGCATCCCACTCGTTGTCGAGCAGGGCGTTCACGGCGTCGCCCTCGACGGTCTCGCGCTCAAGCAGCACCTTCGCCATCAGATCGAGTTGATCGCGACGGGCATCCAGAATCTCGACCGCACGGCGATGGGCTTCGCGCATGATGCGCTGAACCTCGATATCGATGCGGCGTGCCGTCTCCTCGGAGTAATCCTGGTGATCGGCGTAATCGCGACCAAGGAACACCTGATGCTGTGCCTCGCCAAACACCTGCGTGCCCAGCTCCTCGCTCATGCCCAAACGCGTAACCATCTCGCGTGCCATCTTGGTCGCGCGCTCCAGGTCGTTGCTCGCGCCCGACGTGATGTCATCGCACATGAGCTCCTCGGCAACGCGGCCGCCCAAGAACACGGCGAGCTCGTCGAGCATCTCGTTCTTGGTCTTGAGGAAGTGATCCTCCTGTGGAAGCTGCAACGTGTAACCCAGAGCCTGGCCGCGGCTGACAATCGAAATCTTATGAACCGGGTCGGAGTGCTCCAAGATGTGACCCACCAGGGCGTGACCGCTCTCGTGGTAGGCAATCGTGGTGCGCTCGGCTTCGGTCATCACGCGACCCTTGCGTTGCGGTCCGGCAATCACGCGCTCCATCGACTCCTCGACCTCGTCCATCGAGATCACGGAACGATGACGGCGAGCGGCCAGCAGCGCAGACTCATTGAGCAGGTTCGCCAAATCGGCACCGGTAAAGCCAACGGTCATCTGGGCGAGCTTCTCAAACTTAACGTCCTCGTCCATCGGCTTGTTCTCGGCATGCACGCGCAAGATCTGCTCGCGGCCCTTTACGTCCGGACGGTCGACCGTAACCTGGCGGTCAAAACGGCCGGGACGCAGCAATGCCGGGTCCAGAATATCGGGACGATTGGTTGCTGCGATCAGGATGACCGACTCGCTTTCCTCAAAACCATCCATCTCGACCAGCAGCTGGTTGAGCGTCTGCTCGCGCTCGTCGTGGCCGCCGCCCAGACCGGCTCCGCGCTGACGTCCCACGGCATCGATCTCGTCAATAAAGATGATCGACGGAGCCTGAGACTTGGCCTCCTTAAAGAGGTCGCGCACGCGGCTGGCACCGACACCCACGAACATCTCGACAAAGTCAGAACCAGAGATGCTAAAGAACGGCGCGCCCGCCTCGCCGGCAACGGCCTTGGCCAGCAGCGTCTTACCGGTACCCGGAGGGCCCACCAGCAAAACGCCGCGCGGGATCTTGGCACCCAGTTTGCGATAGCGGTCCGGATCGCTTAGGAAGTCGCGGATCTCCTCGAGCTCCTCGACGGCCTCGTCCACGCCGGCCACGTCCTCGAACTTAACCTTGGGACGCGTAGCCTCGTTGGTCTTGGCATTGGTCTTGCCAAACTGCATGTTCCTGTTATTGGCGCCCATCATCTGGCGCATAAAGTAGAACATGATGGCGATCAGGGCGATCGTCGGCAGCACGCTCATCGCCAGGTCGCCCCAAAAATCGGGATCGTTGGTGTTGACGATGTACTTGGTATCGGGGTGCTCCGCCATAAGCTCGGCAAGCGAATCGGAGCCGACATAGGTCGAGGAAAAGCTCTTGAGCTCGCTCGTATCGCCCTTGTCCTTTTTTGTCTTCCAGTAATGACCCGTCACGCTTCCGTCTTGAACCGTATAGGTCAGATCTTCGACGCGATCCTGCTTGATGGCGCTCACCATCTCGCTCGTCGCGAGCTTTACGGTATTGCTGGAATTGGCAAAGCCGGAGCCCATGTTAAAGAAGGCGTAGCCCAGAAG
>CABSBA010000103.1 GCA_902475825.1 uncultured Collinsella sp.
GGAAGACGCCCGGGAGCTGCTCGCCCGCGATCTTGTACATGTTCGGGATCATCAGGAGCAGGCCCTGAGAAGCCGTGTAGGTGGTGGTCAGAGCACCGGCGCCCAGCGAACCGTGAACGGTACCGGCTGCACCTGCCTCGGACTCCATCTCGACGACCTTGACCGGGGTGCCAAAGATGTTCTTGCGACCCTGGGCCGCCCACTGGTCGACATGGTCGGCCATCGGGCTGGACGGCGTAATGGGATAAATTCCCGCTACCTCGGTGTACGCATACGAAACATATGCGGCCGCCTCGTTGCCGTCCATAGACTTAAACTTACGCGCCATATACCCCTCTCCTCTCATATAGGTATACAGGCCCCGGCGATTGCCGGGATGTTGGCGTGATGGGATTTTCGCTGTTGCTTCCAATCATCTGGCAGGCAGACTGAGCAGCAGGTACATGGCATGGAGAGAAGGTGTGCCAAGGCGAGGGGCGGTTAATGCGCTCCACAGGCCCAGCTACCCGTCTTGCACATGGCCGAGCGCCGCAAAGGCCGCATGCCGGATGCTCCCGGGCACGCCCCGGCGATGGGAAGCGCCCGCAACGGAAATCCGCATGCGGGTTTATTGTACCCCGCCGCCAAGCCATATTTCGACAAATATAGGTGGGCGGTAAAGGTTTACCCCGTGTGACTGCCAAGGGGCGAGATGGCCCCTCGGACGGAAAAATCGCAGCCTGCATCGAGAGTGGATAATCTCCCACATTTTGCCTGTATCTTGGCCAAAAGTGGGAGATTATCCACTCTCGTGGGTTGTGCGTCCGAAAAACCTCTCTCGTGCGTCCGGAAATCCACCCTCGTTTCTCTATCGCCGACCACACGGCAGTTGCGGTGAAATGAGGACTGTTTTTGCCGGTCGCGGCCTTAAACAGTCCCTATTTCACCGCAACTCATTTAGGAGATGAGCTAGAGGGCGCCGAGGAGGATGGCGTAGGTGGTGGATTCGCCGAGCCTGAGCTCGTCACCGGGGTTGAGCTGAGCGGAGCGGCCAGGCTCGACCTGGGTGCAGACGTTCGTCGCGCCGTTTACCACCACGGTTCCGTTGGTGGACGACAGGTCCTCGACGTACCAGGCATTTTGGTTATCGCACCACACGTGGGCATGGCGAGCCGAGACGTCATCGCCCACATCGGTGATATCGCCGTCCCCCGTCGCCAGCGCACCGATCTCCACACCCTGCTCGCTCGGCTGAATCCAGCGCGGGACACTTACCACGTAACCGTCTTGCACGCGAAGCAGGCCCAGCGGGTGCGCAGGCGCCGTCTCGTGCTCGCCCGTGACCGTCGAGGTGCTCAGCGAGCGCGGGGTCGATGTGGCACCGCCGCAAGTCGCGTGCGCATAGTCGATGGCATAGGTCACCGAGGATCGAACATCTGCCGAGCAGCCGACGGCGACAAACAGCACCAGCACGGCCTCGGCACGCTCGGCGGGCATAAGCTCCGCCGCCTGCGACAAACGCTCGACCGCATTGCGGTAGAGGCTCGTATCCTGATGGCATTCCTCGAGCGCCCGCACCATGGGCTCGCCAGCGGGCCCGCACACCATGTTGATCACCGCCGCGGCATTCATGGGATTGCGGCGGCGCAGGGCCAGATGCGACATGATACGCGCGGCCGAGGTGCCGTAATCGGCAAAATAGCGCTCCTGCAGCGTGCCGACCGGAGCGCGCACGATAAAACGCGAGACCCAGGAGCGATCGGCGGCGCGGCTCTGGGGGCTGCGGCCATCGGCCAGCGGGCGGCTCGAGAGCACCAGGCCGCACAGTTCGATATGGCTCAGGTGCGCTGCGCGCTTAAAGATGTCAAACATTGCCCCACACGGGGTGAGCTCAGCTTGAGAAGCCATGGCTTAGCCCTCCTTGGTCGCAGAGATAGTGTCGGATACTTCGGCCGGCCCGCCAAAGGCGCGGGCAGCCGCGGCTCCGCCGGCAAGCGGCGTCGCCATGGGAATTTTCGCACGTCGTGCTGACACGACGGGAAGCTCAAAGGCAAACCCCATCGCCAGCAAAAACCACGTGAGCGCATAGGTTGCAATTATGGCGGCCACCAGGCCACCCGCCACGGCATGCTGGGAAAACACGGCGCATGCGAGTGCGGCCAGAGCCGGAACCTCACAGGCGGAAAGGGCCAACACGCCCTGCAGGAACCCCGCGCGGCGATTGCGCGCCAAGGCTCCGACGGCAATGCCCGCCACGCTCGGCAGCGCCAACGCCAGCACGGCGACGATGCCCGGCAGTGTGCCGGACCACGAAATGTGCCCCACGGCAACCGTCATACGAGCACCCGACGCCAGCAGCGCCGCCGACACCACCACAACGGCCCATACGAGGCCGCAGACAGCCGCAGTGCCAATCATCGCAGCGCGACGGACCGCGCGACCGGACGCGTCCATGGGACAGGGCATGAGCGGCTCGGCGCGAAGCGAGCGGGCGACATTTTGCGCATAGTGGTCGCAAAATGCCGAGAGCGCCGCCTCCACCGCAGCCGGCTCGGGACGATCTTCCTGATGGCAGGACAGGCAGGCCATCACCACATCGAACAGCTGAGCGTCGACAAACGCCAGCGCATCGCGCAGATCCTCGGAATTTGGATCGAGCCCCAGCTGCTGAGCCTGTTCGGCCGCGGCAAGTGCCACATCGGGCTCGCGTCGCAGCAGTTGCGTCAAGTCGCAGCCGGGCGCGTGGGCGCCGACGGGATAATCGGGCAGCGTATCCATCTTGAGACGATAAGGGCTGGCGATATCGCGCGTCTTTTTGCGCGAGCCCGAAGTACCCGACGTGCCCGGCGCTACTTCGTACGGCGCGACACCGGCGATGAGCTCATAGACCGTGCTCGCCGCGGCATACACGTCGATTGCCGGCGACATGCGCAAAACGCGCAGGTCGGCAATATCGTCGGTGAGCATCTCGGGCGGAGCGTAGGCAACCGTCGCGCGACGCAACGTGGCGTAGCGCTCTGTAAAGGACTCCCTGCCGCCGGTGCCGGCCACCGCAGAGGCGGGCTCGAGCGCCAGCGACGAGCCAAAGTCGATCAAGCACAGGTCGAAGGTGCCTTCGGCAAGCTGTCGGTCGAGCGGCAGGCGCGCCGTGCGCACCATAATATTGGCCGGCGAGATGTCGCGATGGACGAACCCCTCCCCCACCAAGCTCATGCGGCAGAGCAGATCGAACAGGTCGCGACCCAGGCGCGCCGCCACGAGCGGCGACAGACGCCCGGCAGCGTCCACGGCAAAGCGCGGGCGCAGGCGAGCGAGCGTCTCGCCCTCGACCCACTCCATGACAATCGCGGGCACGCCGTCGACCTCGCCCCACCCGTACAAGCGGGGAAAGCCCTTAAGGCCCGAAAGGGCACGATGGCATTCATATTCCTCGCGAAACGCCGCCTTGAACTTGGTGACCAGCGCCTCGTGGGCGACATCGTCATCAAATTCGTCGCGCGTTGGCAAGATGAGCTGCTTGAGCGCCACGGCCTCGCCCTGCGCGTTGACGGCACGCGTCACACGGCCGATACCACCGCGGCGCATGGTGGCGTCATCGGCAAACAGCATCGTAAAACGGCGAAGGTAGGCGGGAAGCTCGTCCGTGCCCAGGGCGACGGCCGGCTCAAACCCGTCGACGCGCGCCAGGCGCAGGCCCACCATGGGATCACGGTTGAGCGACTGGGCTGCCGCAGAAGCGAGATCGTTCGTCATAGGGCGATCGCCGCCAGGCTATTGTTGAAGTTGTTAAGCGCAATGTCATCATCGCCGTAATGCCCCACCCATTGGCACAGGTTGGTGTAGCAGCCCCATAGGTTGGCGTACTGCCGATACCACTTTGAGTGGGGAGAAAACGTTTGCCGGCCAAACTCGGCACGGATGACAAACATATCGTTGGCCAGGTTATCGCACGGCCCGGTATCGCCTGTTGCGTTATAGGTCGTGACCGCGCTATTGGCGCGGGCGACATAGTCATCGAGCATGTTGTATTTGGTCACGAGCCAACTGTGGATACTCTCCTCCTCGGCAGCCGAGAGGCCACCCGAGCCTGTGTCGCCGCTGGCACCGCCGTCCGTCGAGCCGCCACTCGAAGATCCACCGCCAGAGGCGGGACCCGAACCGGAACCGCCGTCCGAGCCCGCCGAACCGGTGCCAGAACCGGACCCGTCCGAGCCGCCGGGCTTACCCGCCTGCTGCGTATCCCGCTCCTTCTGCTGTTCGGTCTTGTTAACGACAGAAGCCACGCTGTTATTGGAAAGCTTCGTAATGACCTTGGTGTTGGTGAGCACGATGGTCTTGCCGTTTGCCAGCGTGATCTCGTTGGACGCCCGCTCGCCCTCGTCCGCGGGATCGACGCCAAACACGGTGCGCCCGACCACGCTCGCCCACGCATATCCAGTTGTCGTTCCCAAGTCGCTTTTGGCCTTGCGCCCAATATGCAGCTCGCGCGCAGCATGCGCCTGTACCATGGACGGCACCGTCATGCCGTAAGCAGAAACACCCGCCACGACCAGCGCCAGCGAGCAAGACAGCAGCACGTACGCCCGAGGCGCCAGGCCCAACCGGCGTCGCATGCGCACCGCGGCGCCATGCTTTGTCTGAGTGCCAGCGGACCGCATGCGTTCTCCTCCAACAAAAACACGCCGCTTAAAAGCGGCGCATTCTTTCATATCCACATTTTGAGTGTATCAGCGAACCCAAAAGGTTGCGCAACGAATGGGCAAATACGAGGTGCGAGTGGACCCATCCACGCGATAAGCGGATGAAAAGCAGGTTTGTTGCACAACAAATGTATGAACGCGTGCCCAATTATGAGCGCCCCGTGCGGCAGGCCGACGGGACATGCCGCGGAGCTGACGCCACCTAAATCGTGCGACGGGCCTCGATGGCGCGCCCAAGCGTAAGCTCGTCGGCATACTCCAGGTCGCCGCCCACGGGAAGGCCGCTCGCCAGACGCGACACCTCAACGCCCAGCGGCTTAATGGTACGCGCCAGGTAGCTCGCCGTGGTCTCGCCCTCGATATTGGGGTTGGTGGCGATAATGACCTCGTGGATATCCTCGTGCCCCAAGCGCGCCAACAGCTCACGAATGTGCAGCTGCTCGGGGCCAATCTTGTCCATGGGACTGATCACGCCGCCCAATACGTGGTAGAGGCCATGGTAGCTGCCCGTGCGCTCGATTGCCTGGACGTCGCGCGGCTCGCCCACCACGCAAATGCGAGTAGTGTCGCGCATCGAATCCTGGCAGATGGAGCACTCGTCGGCCGTGGCGTAGTTAAAGCAACGGCTGCAAAAGTGAACCTCCTGCTTAACCTCCAGGATGGCCTCGGCCAGGCGGCGCGCCTCCTCGGCGTCAGCCTCGAGCAGGTAATAGGCGATGCGCTGGGCCGACTTGGGACCAATGCCCGGCAGGCGGCCCAGCTCATCGAGCAATTTTTGCAGACTATGGTTGGCACTCATTTATATGCGCGTCTTAGAACGGCATGCCCGGGATGTTGAGGCCGCCGGTGATGGCGCCCATCTGCTTGTTGGCGAGCTCGTTGACGCCGCGAACGGCCTCGTTGACGGCAGCCATGATCATGTCCTGCAGCATATCGACGTCCTCGGGATCGAGGGCATCGGGGTCGATGGTAAGGTTGACGAGCTCCATCTCGCCGTTAACGGTCACCTTGACCATACCGCCGCCGGCAGAGGCGTCGACGGTCTGGGACTTGAGGTTCTCCTGCGCGGCGGCAAGCTGCTCCTGCATCTTGCGAGCCTGCTTCATCATCTGCTGCATGTTCATACCGGCCATGATGGCTCCTTTACGTGCGGCCGCACGCCGAGCTGCAAGGGCAGCCGGAGC
>CABSBA010000104.1 GCA_902475825.1 uncultured Collinsella sp.
GGAGACGGCCACCGCAATCATGGTCGTAGCAAAACGTTCTCAAGGAGGGCTTGGATACGCCAAGGTCGAGCTCAACCATCGGGTCGATGTTCCCAGCGAGTTCAAATATCTCGCTAAGTCCGGGTATTTCGAGATTGACGTATATGCGCCTGCGAGCGGTACGGGGATTGAATACAACGGCTCGGACCATCTTGATAAACAGCGCAGCGCGTCGGATGCGGAGCGTATGACCGTGCTGAGCGCGCTGGGCTTTAGAATGATCGTCCTCACCGGGACTCAGTTTGCCCATCAGCTGCAATTGCACCGGGCGATGAACGCCATCGCACTTGCGATGGGCCTTAAGTGCGACCGAAGCGAAGCGTTCCAGAAACGGCAGAACGATCTGCGAGAATTCGTGATTCGGCACTGGGACGGCGGCCTTTAGGGGCGTTCCGGCCTTTCTACGGGGCGCCATGGGCAGGCAAACCATCACAACATTCGACGTTTTTCGCCAAAATCGGGAAAAGCATCGAATGTTGTGATGGTTTGTGTGTTGAGGATGGGCTTGGGAAGCCGGTCTTGCTCGCAAAGGCCTTTCGTGTCGTACGCATGTCGACCCATTCTTCCCGTGCGGTACTATATTCCCCGAAGAATAAAGGCCAGCGCGAGGGGAGGGCTGCGTGGACGGGCTCGTGCAACATGACGGCTTTGGCCGCGATATCAACTACCTGCGCATTGCCGTTACCGACAAGTGCAATTTCCGCTGCATCTATTGCATGCCGGCCGATGGCGTGGCACCCCGCGCGCACGACGAGCTGCTCAGCGCCGAGGAAATCGCCCGCTTTGTGCGCCTGGTGGCGGGGGAGGGCATTCGCCGCGTGCGTCTGACGGGCGGCGAGCCGCTGGTCAGCCGCCGTATCATTCCGCTTATTCGTGACATCCGCGCGATCCCGCAGATCGAGGACATCTCGCTTACCACCAACGGAGCCCTGCTGCCCAAGCTGGCGCCGCAGCTCAAAGATGCCGGGCTTAACCGCGTCAACATTTCGCTCGATACACTCGACCCTACGCTGTTTGGAAAGATCACGCGTCTGGGTCGGCTCGAGCAGACCATGGCTGGCATCGACGCGGCACTGGTTTGGGGCTTTGAGCCCGTTAAGGTCAACTGCGTTGTGGTGCGCCGGCTCAACCAGGATGTGGAGGCCCTTGCGCAGCTCACGCTCGACCGTCCCATTCACCTGCGCTTTATCGAATACATGCCCATCGGCGACGAGTGCACGAGCTCGCATTGCGCTGTGGACCCGCATGCGCCCGCGCTCAATCCCGAGCTGTGGGACGCGAGTGACACCGTTCCGAGCGACGAGCTGCGGGCGCGCATCAATGCCGGGGCCACCGCGGCGGGACTGGGTGAGCTCGAGCCGCTCGACATCAACGACGCTCCTGCCGGCGCGGGCCCTGCGCGCTATTGGCACTTTCCGGGTGCGGCGGGAACGGTCGGCTTCATCAGCGCCATGTCCAATCATTTTTGCGCGAATTGCAACCGTCTGCGCCTGACGGCCGATGGCAACGTGCGCCCGTGCCTGTTCAGCGATGCCGAGTATTCGGTGCGTGAGGCGCTGCGCCGTGGTGATGATATGCAGGTACTTTCGATTTGGCGCGATGCCGTGGCCCACAAACCGCAGGAACACGCGATAATTGAGGGCACGCAACGATTTATGTCCCAAATCGGAGGATGATCATATGGCCAAGAGCAGGTACGCCGATGCCACCAAGGCCGCTCGCAGGGCCGCGATGTCTGCCCACAAAGTCACGGCTGCGGCGAATGCTGGCAACGCCGACGCGTCCGCGCAGCCGTCTGCCAGCGCTGTCGCCGAGCCCGCCCGCGACGCCCGTCGCGACGAGCTGACGCACGTGGACGCCAAGGGCGAGGTGCGCATGGTCGACGTGTCCGACAAGGCCGAGACCCATCGTATCGCCATCGCCGAGGGCACCATTCTCATGCATCCCGAGACGCAGGCCATGGTACTGCAGGACCGCGCCAGAAAGGGCGACGTGCTCGCCTGCGCGCGCGTGGCGGGCATCATGGCCATCAAGCGCACGAGCGACATCATCCCCATGTGCCATCCGTTGCTCATTACCAAGAGCAAGTGCGACATTGCGCCCATCGCTCCGGCGGGGACGCCGGCCGAGGACGTGCCCGAGGGCTGGGCGCCGTCGCGCGCGGACGGGCAGGTTGGCTTTCACGTACTGGTTACGGCGGGCGTGACGGGCAAGACGGGTATTGAGATGGAGGCCCTGACTGGAGCGAGTGCCGCGTGTCTGACCATCTATGACATGTGCAAGGCCGTCGATCGCGGCATGGAGATCGTCGACGTGCGCCTGCTGCACAAGGAGGGCGGCCGCTCGGGCGTGTGGGATCGCGCCGAGCGCCAGGTTGCTGCTGTTGAGGCCGTGGGGGCCGCGGACAACGCGCCCGCGGGCGCACCCGTCGCCGTCGCGCCCACAGTTCCGGCCCCGGCCGTCCCTGCGATCGCGTTTATCGGCTACCAAAACTCGGGCAAGACCACGCTCGTCGAGAAGGTCATTGCCGAGCTCACCCGCCGCGGCCTGCGCGTGGGTTCACTCAAGCATCACGGACATCACGGCTTTGATATCGATGTGCCCGCTAAGGACACCTGGCGCCATCACCAGGCCGGCTCCAAGCACGTGGGGCTCATCTGCGCCACGCGCTGGGCGGAGTACGCCGACACGCGCGAGGAGGACGAGATGTCCGCGCGCGAGCTGCTGTCGCGCTACAACGATGTCGACGTGGTGATCATCGAGGGCTACAAGACCGAGGGCTTCGACAACATCGTGGTCGCGCGCTCCGGTGTCGACCGTCTGCGCGGCAAGAGCTCGCTCGACCTGGTCGACGGTCACACGCTGGCCCTTGCCTGCAACGAGGCCCTGGCGCGTCAGGCCTTCGATGCAGGCTTTGCGACCCGAGCCATCAACATCAACGACGCCCGAGCCATCTGCGACCTGATCCAAGACCACCTTTAAGGCTTGACGCTGAACCTGCCAAAAAGGGACAGGTTAATTTGGCTCACTTTTGACGCTCAACCATCACAACCACCACAAAGGGGACAGGCACCTTTGTGGTGGTTTTTGCTTTGGTAGATGTGTGGGACATGCCTTACAATCTACCAAGTAGTTCATGACGGGCGAAAAACGGAGAGAAGGGGCTTGATGCGTCCTTAATGTTTCGTGCGGATAGATTGATTTGACAGACGGTGGCGAATGCCCGCCGCCCGCATTCGTAAGAAACAAGGAGTCTCCATGCTCGCATCTCTTCTCTCAAAGCCTCAATCATCGCTGTCCGTGCAGGCTAAGCGCCTGGTGGCGATGCGCTTTCTCATCTACACCGGTTTTCAGACCAGCTACTTTATCGGCGTCATCGGAACGCTCACCTATGCAGACGATGCCTCGGTCGTGGCGACATCGCTGGCCGTCCTTTTTATGAACGTATTCGTGATCTTGGGATCCTTTGCGGGCGGCGCGGCGCTCGACGCTTGGGGCCCGCGCCGTCATTTCTTGCTGAGCATCGTGGGCGCGCTGGCAACTGGCGCGGCAATCATCGCGTTTGGTAGCGCGACCGGCGTCGTCCTGCTCGGCGCGGTGTTTCTGGGCTTTGTGATGGGATTCGCCCAGCCCATTGCCACGTCCTATCCGGCCTACCTCACCGATGATCCCGTCGAGCTCAAAGACATCAACTCCGCCATCGCCATGTTCTCAAACGTGAGTATTATCGTCGGACCCACGTTGGGTGGCTTTCTCGCGGCGGCTGCGTCGTCGCGCGCGGTGTTTGTGCTCATGATGCTCTTTACCGTGCTGGCGCTCGTCGCCGGTTGGGGCCTTAGGCCAAGTGCGGGTCAGGCCGCCGCGCACGAAGACAAAACCGCGATTGGTGACATCACATCGGACAAGGCCAGCCAATGCTCCGACCCCAACACGTCCTCCCGTGTCACCTTCGCGACAAGCATCAAGACGGTCTTTACCAACAGCGTTCTCGCCCTGCTGTTCTGCATTATTTTCCTTTCGAACTTTGGCTATGGCGCCTTCGACCCGCTGGAGTCGTTCTTCTACCGCGATGTTCTGCATGTCGGTGTTGAGTGGATGGGCTGGCTCTCGTCGGCCAGCGGTGTGGGCGCGGTGCTGGGCGCCGTCCTCGCGCTCCGCTTGCCACCGCACCTGGTCAACCTTAAAACGCTGCTCGTAGCGCTCATGTCCGTGGGCCTGGGAAGCCTGCTCTACGTGGGAACGCCGTACGTAGGCGTAGCTCTTGTCGGCCAGATTGCCCTAGGCGTGGCCTGGGGCGTCGTCAACCCGCTCCACAACACGATCGTGCAAACGACGGCCCCGCTCGAGCAACTCGGTCGCGTCAACTCGGTCATGGGTTTTGGCAACATGTTCGCCGGCGTGGCGCCGCTGGCGATTGCCCCGTGGCTGGCGGCGACGTTTGGCGTGCAGCAGACGCTCGTAGGGGCGGGCATGGTCGTGACGGCGGTTCCCGCGGCGTTGCTGCTGTTTGGCCGCCGGCATTTTGATCGTGCCGCGAGGCGGTAAAAACCATCACAACATTCGATGCTTTTCCCGATTTTGGCGAAAAACGTCGAATGTTGTGATGGTTTGTGTGTTGAGGATGGGCTTCCTGCGAGTCCGGCCACCACAAAGGGGCCAGGCACCTTTGTGGTGGTTTTGCGCCAAAGCGCCCCGTGTGCGCTTTGGTATACCATGAACGCCACTTCCAGATACACCCCAAATCGCCGCACAACCCAGAAAGGCCCCCATGGACACCACCTTCAGCCACATCAAAGCCGTGCTCTGCGATCTTGACGGAACGTTGCTCACGAGCCAGCACACGGTGTCCCCGCGCACCGTGGCGACGATCCGCGCCCTGCGCGAGCGCGGCGTGCTGTTTGGTCTGTGCACCGGGCGCGACGCCCAGGCGACCGAAGCCATGTTTGGGCTCTGGGGTATCGAAGGCTTGGTAGACGTGCTGGTGGGCTGCGGCGGCGCCGAGGTCATCGACCGTGCGCACGGCATCAACGAGCTGAGCTACCCGCTGCCAGGCGAGACTATCGCGCGCATCTGCGAGCACATGGCAGGCCTGCCGGCAACGCCCGTTTGCCCTCGGGATGGCGTGCTCTATGTGCCCGAGAGCAATGCATGTGTCGAGCACCTGTCGCGTGTCGACGGCGTGCCCTACAAGGTGGTCGACTTTGCCGAGTTTTTGCGCGAACCGCAGACTAAGGTGATGTTTACCATGGCGCCCGAGGCGATGCCGCAGGTCATCGAGCGGGCGTCGACATTTGCCGATGACACCGTTAAAGCGGCGGCTCTGCAAACCACGCAGCGACTCTACGAATTCATGGATCCGCGCGTGTCCAAGACGCGCGGCCTTGTACGCGTGGCGGAGCTCAACGACATGGAGCTCCAGAACATCTGCGTGTTTGGCGATGCCGATAACGACACCTGCATGGTGGCCGACGCCGGCGTGGGCGTGGCTATGGCAAATGGCAGCGATGCCACTCGCTCCGCCGCCGATTTTGTAACCGCGAGCAACGACGAAGACGGCATTGCGATCTTTATCGAGGAACATCTGCTGTAGTGCCAGGGAGAACCGCCACAATGGGGACAGGCGCCTTTGCGGTGACCTCAGGCGATTCGGGCGAGTTGATGCCTACAATTTGTGCGCAAATACAAATATGGTTGTCTGAACATTACGCTTCTAACCACTGATGAGTTAAAGATATTCTCATCAGTTTGGTAGGGTATTCCTCCCGGTAAATGACCTACTGCTCACGGTTGATTTCGACCGTTCGCAGGATG
>CABSBA010000105.1 GCA_902475825.1 uncultured Collinsella sp.
GGTATTAAAAACGGCTAACCTGTAATCGTTCACTGGTATTAAGAACCTTTGAATTGTTGAGCTTGGGGCCAAGATGTCCACAAGGTTAAGCGGCGCGACGGGGCGGCAAGCCCGTCCATTCCGTGCGACAATTCAAACTGCTCGTGAAAGGAGCGGGAATGAAGGAGACCGAGAAGATCGAGATCATGCACTTCGACCAGGAGGGCTACCTCGAGGACGGCAGGAACGTCTACGAGGCCGGCAAGAAGATGACCGCCCTGGCCGACCGCGTGCACGAGGAGGGCTACGACGCCGTCTTCCTGATGGGCGTCGGCGGCACCTGGGACGAGTTCATGCAGCTCGAGTACCTCATGAACAAGTTCGGCGACCGCGACCTCGAGGTCTACCTGATCCACGCCGCCGAGTGGAACGTCATGGGCCACAAGCGCATGACCGACAGGTCCGTCGTGCTGACCGCCTCCGAGTCCGGCACCACCCCCGAGGTGCTCGAGGCCGTCGGCAAGATGAGGGAGATGGGCGTGCGCGTCTTCGCCATGACCAACCCCGAGGGCAAGATCGGGCAGGCCGTGGGCGCCGAGAACTGCGTCATGATGGCCTCCGACCACGGCGCCGGCGGCTGCGAGAAGGGCTACTACCTCGCCGACTGCTTCGGCCTGCGCCTGCTCAACCGCCGCGGCTGCTTCCCCAAGTTCGACCTGTTCATCGAGCAGACGAAGGACGTCTGGAAGGACATGCTCGACATCCGCAAGCGCTTCGAGCCGCGCGCCGAGGAGCTCGCCAGGAAGTACGCGCTGGCCGACTACACCATGTTCATCGGCTCGGGCGCGCTGTGGGGCGAGACCATCCTGTACTCCATGTGCCTGCTCGAGGAGATGCAGTGGAAGCGCATCCGCCACATCACCTCGCACGACTTCTTCCACGGCACGCTCGAGCTGCTCGAGCCCGGCGTCCCGGTGTTCCTGTTCATGGGAGAGGACGAGTGCCGCGCCCTCGACGAGCGCGTCCGCGCCTTCCTCACCAGCGGCGTGACCGGCGACGAGGACTACGTCATCATCGACACCGCCGAGTACGCGATCCCGGGCCTGGACGACGACTTCCGCGTCATCGTGTCGCCGTGGATCCTGTCCGTGCTGACCACCGACCGCCTCGCGCGCAACTACGAGCTGGTCACCAAGCACAACCTCAAGTACCGCCGCTACTACCACCAGTTCGACTACTAAGAGCTGGTCACGGGTCCGATATCTTGGCTGGTTGATATCTCGACCCTGCACAAGGGCGTCCGCATTTGCGCGGGCGCCCTTTTTGCGTTGTGACAAGAGACTGCTGCTAACCGCTCGCCCTATGTTTCCAAATGAATACGCTATGAGCGGTTGCGGCGGATTTTCCCCGCAAGCACTCTAGTATGCTAAAGTACCCAGAAGACCGGCGGAGCTATGCCGGTCTTCTGCTCTATATGAAACACAGCATGAGGAGGCTCACCAGATGACGGCCACACCGTGGGGATTCCGGGACATATTGCCCGAGGAGGCTCAGGCGCGCGAAGAGATTGCATGTACGGTGAAGGGCTGCTTTAGGGAGCATCATTACCTGCCGGTCGAGACACCGTTGCTCGAGGACAAGGGTTCGCTCGAGGAGGGCGGCCGCATTGCGGACACGCCGTTTAAGCTCTTTGATGACGACGGCCGCCTGCTGGTGGTCCGTCCCGACAACACGCTGCCGATCGTGCGCCTGGTTTCGACCCGCATGCGCGCGGCCGACCTGCCCCTGCGCCTTCGTTACGAGGCGCCGGTGGTTCGCGAGTGTCAGCGCAATGCCGGTGGTTCGCGCCAGTTTACGCAGTTGGGCTTTGAGCTTATCGGCGTGGGCGATACCTCGGGCGATGTCGAGATTGTCTCGCTGGTCGCCGAAGCCGTGCGCGAGCTGGCACTTCCCGATGCGCGCATTATCGCAGGCAGCGTGCGTCCTTTTAAGGAATTGCTCGCGGTATGCGAGGATCGTGAGCTGGCTGCCGAGGCCCTGCGCTGCGTGCATGCCAACGACTTTGTGGGCCTCGATGCCCGTGTGGCTGTCAGCACCGAGTCCGATGCCGTCAAGGCTGCCATCAGCGAGCTGCCGCGCCTGCACGGTGGTGCCGAGGTACTCGATCGCGTGGATGCGTTGCTGGTTGCCGCCGGTATCGTCGCGCCGCTGACGCGCGAACTGCGTGCCCTGGTCGAGGGCCTGGCTCCCGAGGACGCCCAGGTGCTGTCCTTCGACTTCTCCATCATGAACTCTTTTGATTACTACACGGGTCTGGTCTTTAAGGCCTATGCCGGTGGCCTGCCCGATCCGGTGGGCTCGGGCGGTCGCTACGACTCCATCTTTACCGGCGCATTTGGCGACGGCATCGAGGTGCCGGCGGCGGGCTTCGCCTTTTCGCTCGAGCGCCTGGAGGCCGCGCGCACCTCGGTCGAGGATGCCGCTTCCGATGGCAATCACGCCGCGGGCCGTGGCGCCGAGGGCCCGCTGCGCATTGCCGTGCCCAAGGGCTCGCTTAAGGCCGATACGCTCGACGTGCTCGAGGCCGCGGGTCTGGACGTCTCTGAACTGCGTGACCCCGGCCGTCACCTGATTGTGCGCGGTCGCGACACGCGTGCTGGCGAGGGCATGGTCGGCGATATCGAGTTTGTCATCGTGCGCCCCAGCGACGCGCCCGCCTTTGTGGGCTGTGGCGGTGCCGACTGCGGCATCTGCGGCTGGGACTCGCTCATCGAGGCCGACCTCAACTTGCTGCAGCTGGTCGACCTGGGCTATGGCCTGTGCACCTTTATCGAGGCGGAGCCCGCATGGCGCGCCGGTCAGGCCGAGCGCAACTATGCCCGCCGCGGTTCGCTTCGCGTAGCAACCAAGTATCCGCGCATCGCGAGTGCCTGGTATGCCGAGCGCGGCGTGAACGCCGACATCGTTTCGCTGCACGGCAACATCGAGCTGGGCCCCATCGTCGGCATGACCGATCGCATCGTGGATATTACCGCCACGGGCGCCACGCTGCGCGACAACGACCTGGTCATCACCGGTCGCATCATGGACTGCACGGCCCGCTTCTTTGTCAATCCGGGCGCCGCTCGTCTGGATCCGCGCGTGCGTAACCTGGCAGATCGCCTGACGGCGGCCGTGAAGGACAAGCATTTTGAGCCCGTTGCGGGCTCGGCACAATAGCGCGAGCACGCACGGGCGCCCCAACGTACGGGCTGCGGGCCGATCGGTGCCGCCGCCCGGCCTCTTGTTTTTCGAACATAACCTCGACCGATAGGGGATACCGATATGAAGACCATCAAGCTTGCTCCCGGTGAGCGTCTCGTTACCAATCAGCTCAACCGCAAGGGCGTGCTGCCGCAAAACATCGTCGACGCCGCCCGCGATATCGTGGCCAACGTGCGTGCCAACGGCGATGCCGCAGTGCGCGATTACTGTCGGCGTTTTGACGGTGTTGAGCTGCAGAGCTTCCGTCTGCCGCAAGAGCAGATCGATGCCGCGCTCGAAGGCCTCGACCCGGCCTTTGTTGCCGCGCTCGAGAAGGCTGCACGTCAGATTCGCGAGTTCCACCAGCGCGAGGTCGAGCAGAGCTGGTTTACCACGCGTGCGGACGGCACGATGCTCGGCGTTAAGGTGACCCCGCTCGCGGCGGCCGGCATCTACGTGCCGGGCGGTCGCGCGCAGTATCCCTCCACGGTGCTTATGAATGCCATTCCCGCCAAGGTGGCCGGCGTCAAGCGCGTGGTTATGGTGACCCCGCCGCAAAAAGACGGCCTGATCAGCCCCTATACGCTCGCGGCTGCCAAGCTCGGCGGCGTGGACGAGATCTATATGGTGGGCGGCGCCCAGGCTGTAGCCGCGCTGGCGTACGGTACCGAGACCATTCCGCGCGTTGACAAAATCACCGGCCCGGGCAACGCTTTTGTTGCCGCTGCCAAGCAGATTGTCTCCGGCGACGTGGGCATCGACATGGTCGCCGGCCCGTCCGAGGTCTGCGTGCTGGCCGATGCTACGGCCAAGCCCATGGTGGTCGCGGCAGACCTGATGGCCCAGGCCGAGCACGATCCGCTGGCAGCCTGCTATCTGGTGACCTGCGACGAGCAGTTTGCGCGCGAGGTCGAGGCGGGTATCGATATTCTGGTAGCGCAGTCCCCGCGTGCCGAGATTACGCGCGCTTCGCTCGACAATGAGGGCACCATCGTGGTGGCCGCCGACATGGCCGCCGCCGTCGAGGCCGTGAACACGGTGGCGCCTGAGCACCTTGAGCTGCACTGCAAGGACGCGATGGGCCTGCTCGGCGGTATTCGCAACGCCGGCGCCATCTTTGTGGGCGCTTGGAGCTCCGAGCCGCTCGGCGATTACGTCGCCGGCCCCAACCACACGCTGCCGACCGGTGGCACGGCCATGTTCTCCAACCCGCTTTCGGTCGAAGAGTTCGTCAAGCGCTCGAGCGTCATTTGCTATACGCCCGAGGGCCTGCTCTCCGACGCTCCCGCTACGCAGCGCCTGGCCGAGGCCGAGGGCCTGTGGGCACACGCGCTTTCCGCCGCTCTGCGTCGCCGTGTGCTGGAGCAGGGCGAGGATGCCGTGAGTGCCGAGTCTCTGGCCGCGGCCGACCTGACCAAGGTTGCCTGGCCGGGCGACGCCGTGGCGACGGTTGCTGAGGGCGTGGACCTGGCGGCTGCAAGCGTGGATGTTGCCGGCGTGACCGGCGAGGAGGCCTAATATGGCCGAACTCACGCCGCGCATGAAGGAGCTCGTCCAGCCCTACTTGGCCGGTATTGAGCCCTACGATCCCAACTTTACGCCCACGCGCATCAACCTTTCGGCAAACGAGAACACCTACCCCGTGCCTGCCGGCGTGCGCAAGGCGGTCGACGCGGCCCTGGCTGCCACGCCGCTCAACCGCTACCCCGATCCCATGTCCAACGACCTGCGCGACGAGCTGGCTGCCTGGCATGGCGTGACGCGCGAGAACATCTGCGTGGGCAACGGCGGCGACGAGCTGCTCTATAACTATCTGCTGGCGTTTGGCGGCGCGGGGAGGACCCTGCTCAACTGCCCGCCGTGCTTTAGCGAGTATGCGTTCTTTGCGTCGCTGTGCCAGACCGAGGTGCGCGACGTGTGGCGTGATCCGACGAGCTTTGAGCTCGACCAAGCGGCTGTGCTCGCCGTGGCGCCGGAGTGCAACCTGGCCATCGTGACCTCGCCCAATAACCCCACGGGCGACGTGGCGCCGCTCGACTTTGTCGCGGCCCTGTGCGATGCGTGTCCCGGCATGGTGATGGTCGACGAGGCCTACGTTGAGTTTGCCGACGATTCGTTTGGCGCGGCAACCACGGCGCAAGGCCTTATCGCCGAGCATTCCAACCTGGTGATTCTGCATACGCTGTCCAAGGCGTTCGGCGCCGCCGGCACGCGCCTGGGCTATGTGATCGCGGCGCCCGAGGTCATCGACGTGTTCGCGGCGATTCGTCAGATTTACTCGGTCAACGTGTTGAGCCAAGCGGCGGCGCTTGCCTGCGTGCGTGCCCGCGATGCGTACGCGCCCGTGGTGGCACAGGTCGCATCCGAGCGCGAGCGCGAGTTGTGCGCCCTGCGCGCAATGGCTGCCGAGGGTCTGCCCGTGGAGGCGTGGCCGAGCGCGGCGAACTTTGTACTCGTGCGCACGCCGCATGCCACGCACGTGCGCGAGCGTCTGCGCGACGAGTATTCGATTTTGGTGCGCGACTTTAGCTATGCGCCGGGGCTCGCGGACTGCCTACGCATTACCGTGGGTACCCCGCAGGAAAACGACGAGGTGCTGGCTGCGTTTGCCGCGCTGGTGAAGGAGGA
>CABSBA010000106.1 GCA_902475825.1 uncultured Collinsella sp.
CGCGCCTGCGGCCTTTCGGACTGCGCCTATTGGATACTCGTCGACACCAGCACGGCGGGCGGCAGCGTCGCTGTGAGTCGTCTGACAAGCGAATGGTTCTATAGCAAACAGACGATCAACTCGGCCATTAAAACCTTGACGGCGCGGGGTTTCGCCACGCTGGAGTTTGCCGAAGGCAGTCGCAAGAACAAGGTTGTGAGCCTGACCGAAGAGGGCAGGCGATTTGCAAAACGGTATGCGATGCCGGCGCAAGGGGCCGAGCAGAGAGCCTTCGATGCCCTCGAGCCATGGGAACAGCGCGAGATTATGCGCTTGATCGGCAAATTCTCCCAAGTCCTGGGCGACGAGTGCGAGGCATTTAAGCGGCAGGTGGCAGCCGAAGATCAGTCGGAGAATCAACGTGAGGGGGAGTCGTGCGACTGCTAATGAGGTTTTTGAAGCCCTATCGAGGACTTGTCGCAGTGACGCTGCTGGTGCTGCTGGTGGATAACGTCGGTACGCTGCTGGTTCCCACGATGTTGGCGAACATGGTCAACACCGGTATTACCACGGGCGATGTCGACTACATTTTACGCAACGGCCTATACATGTTTATCGCGACCGGCATGGCTAGCGGCGGCGCGGTGCTGGGCTGCTATCTTTCGGCGCGCCTGGCCGCCAACGTGGCCTGCGATATCCGCAATGCCGTGTACGACAAGTCGCTTGAGCTGTCTGCCAGCGACTTTGAGCGCTTTGGCACGGGCTCGATGATCACGCGCTCGCTCAACGACATCAACGTGATCCAGCAGGCGATTCTGCAGACGATTCAGCTGGTACTGCCCGTGCCGTTCTTGGCTGTGGCGGGCATCATCTTCGCCTGGTTTATCGATCCCGCCATGGGCACGCTGCTGGGCGTAGTCGTTGCGATTGTGCTGGTGGCGGCGGTCTTTACGGTTGCCAACGCGGCTCCGATCTTTATGCGCTTGCAGAGCTTTATCGACCGCATGAACGTGGTGCTGCGCGAAAACATCGTGGGCGTGCGCGTTATCCGCGCTTTCAATAAAGAGCGCCACGAGGAGCAGCGCCTGGACGAGGTGTTTAGCGATTACGCGGCCAACGCCATCAAGGTCAACCACCTGTTTGTGGGTCTCGACAGCTCCAGCTTCTTTTTGATGAACATCGCCGAGGTGGCGGTGCTGTGGGTGGGCGGCAACCGCGTGGGCGTCCATGCCATGCAAATCGGCAGCATCTCTGCGGTGCTGGAGTACGCGATCCTGATTCTGTTCTTTGTGATGATGGCGCAGATGGTGGTGCTGACGCTTCCGCGCGCCGCGGCGTGCCTCAACCGTGCGCAGCAGGTGCTGGAGATTGAGCCGAGCATCGTCGATGGACAGCGTACGCTCGATGCGGCTGCGTCCGACTCAAGGGACGGGGCCGATGCGGTCGCCGTGTTCGATCATATGTCGTTTCGCTTTGACGACGCCGACGAGGACACGCTGTGCGACCTGAGCTTTGCCTGTCGTCGTGGTCAGACGACCGCGATCGTGGGCTCGACCGGTTCGGGTAAGTCGACGGTGGCAAAGCTCTTGCTGCGTTTTCACGATGCCACGAAGGGCGCCATTCGCCTGGACGGCGTTGACCTGCGCGACCTTTCGCAAGACGAGATTCGCGGGCGCATTGCTTATGTGCCGCAGAAGGCGTGGTTGTTCTCGGGCACCGTGGCAAGCAATCTGCGCTTTGGCAACGAGGACGCGACCGAGACCGACATGCTTCATGCGCTGCAGGTTGCCCAGAGCACCTTTGTGCTTGACCAGCCCCAGGGGCTCGAGACCCCGGTTGCCCAGGGCGGTACGAACTTCTCGGGTGGCCAGCGCCAACGTCTGGCCATCGCCCGTGCGCTCATGAAGCGCGCCGACCTGTATATCTTCGACGACAGTTTTTCTGCTCTGGACTTTAAGACCGATGCGGCCCTGCGCCATGCGCTGCAGGACGAGATGTGCGATGCCGCAGTGCTCATCATCGCGCAGCGCATCTCGACCATTCTGCATGCCGATCAGATCGTGGTGCTCAAGGACGGCGAGGTTGTGGGTCTGGGCACGCACGACGAGTTGATGGAAACCTGCGAGGTGTACCGCGCCATCGCGGAATCGCAGATGAAGGGAGGTGAGTAGCATGACCGAGGAGCTCAAGAAGCAGGGCGGCGTTGATGACGCCGCTGCCGCGGGACTGGTCGAGGAAACGGCCGCCGCGTCGACCGAGCTGGATGACGCCGCCAAGGCGGCGGAGCGCGAGGCTCGTCGCCAAGCGCTGTACGAGGAAAACGAACGAGCCGAGGATGAGCGTGCCCGCGCCGAGGCAGAGCGCATGCGCGATGTGGATGACGAAGACGAGGACGAGACGCCTCGGGATACCTGGGCGACGGTGCGCCGCCTGTGGAGCGAGGCTGCCGGTGACCATTGGCGCTTCTATATCGTGTTCGCGAGCATTGTGTTCTATGTCATCTTCAACACCGCAGCGCCGGCGTATAGCGCCCGCGTCATCGATGAGCTGTGGGGACACGTGAAGCTGGCGTTTGCCAACAACGCCACCTTCAGCATCACCTGGGAGAACTGTGGCAGGACCATCTTCATCTACTTTATGATTTGGACCGCCGCCGCCTCGTTCTACGCACTCCAGAGCTTTTTGATGTCGAGCGTTGCCGAGCGCCTCAACCTGCGCCTACGCAACCGCATCGCACAAAAGCTCAACCGTCTGCCGCTTGCCTACTTTGATGCACATCGCCCCGGCGAGGTAGTCAGCCGCGCGACCAATGACCTGGACAAGATGTCCGAGAGCATGCAGCGCGGCCTGCTGCAGCTGCTGGTGTCGATCGGTACCGTGGTGGGCGCCGTGAGCGTGATGTTTGTGTTTAGCGTGCCGCTCACGCTGGTCTTTTTGTTCTTTACGGCGGTATCGCTGCTGGTGACCAAGGTGGTCTCGCGCCGCACGCATGACGTAACCGGTGAGCGCCAGGAGTGGGTGTCCAAGATTACGAGCGCAGTCGAGGAGGGCTACTCGGGCCGTTTGGTGATCCGTGCGTTTAACCGCGAGCGCCAGAGTTCTGCCGAGGTTCATGAGGCCTCGAAGGAGCTGGCACGTGTGAGCACCAAGGCCGACTTTATGATCAACGCCGTCGGCCCTGCGGTGCGCTTTATCGGTCGCCTAGCGCAGATCGTGATTGCGCTCGTGGGCTGCAGCATGCTGGTCGCCGGTCACATGACCGTCGGCGTGTTCCAGGCGTTCTTCCAGTTTATCTACGAGGCGTCCGAGCCCATGACGCAGCTGTCGTTTACCTTTAACTCGCTGCAGAGCGCGCTGGCGAGCGCGGAGCGCGTGTTCGACCTGCTCGACGAGCCCGAGATGGAGGCCGATCCGCTGCCGGACGAGGCCGCCAAGCTGCCGGGTCGCGTTGAGGGCCGCGTCGCCTTTGAGCATGTGCGTTTTGGCTATACGCCCGAAAAGCCACTTATGCGCGATGTCTCGTTTGCCGCCGAGCCGGGCCAGAAGATCGCCGTGGTGGGAACCACGGGTGCGGGTAAGACCACGCTCATCAACCTGCTCATGCGCTTTTACGAGATCGACGGTGGCCGCATTACCCTCGACGGTGTGGACACGAGCCGCATGGATCGCGGCGAGCTACGTCAGCAGTTTGGCATGGTGCTGCAGGACGCCTGGCTGTTCGATGGCACGATTGCCGAAAACATCGCCTATGGCTGTCCCGAGGCGACGCGCGAGGAGATTGTTGCAGCCGCTCGCGCCGCGCAGGTCGACTTCTTTGTGCGCACCATGCCGCAGGGTTATGACACGCGGGTGGCCAACGATGCCGAGAGCATTAGTCAGGGCCAGCGCCAGCTGCTGACCATTGCGCGCGTGCTGCTCAACAACCCGGCGATTCTCATCTTGGACGAGGCGACGTCGAGTGTGGACACACGTACCGAGCTTGCCATCGGCCGTGCCATGGACGCGCTTATGCGCGGACGCACGAGCTTTGTGATCGCGCATCGCCTGTCGACGATTGTTGATGCCGACCTGATCTTGGTCATGGATCACGGCAATATCATCGAGCAGGGCACGCACAAGGAGCTGTTGGCTGCTGAGGGCGCTTACGCCGACCTCTACCTGAGTCAGTTCGCCTAAGGGGACAAAGGGGCAGCCCCTTTGTCACATTGGAAACAAGGCGCGCCGGGAATTGATTCCCTGGCGCGCCTTCTTGCGTTGATGCTGTTTTGAGCCGTCCGCAGCCCTAGCGTTCGTCCACAAGTTTGGCGACGAGGGCCTTGAGCTCGGCCACCTCTCGCTCGAGCTCTTTGACGCGGCGGGCGTTCTCGGTGATGCCTTGACGGTTGAGGGCACTCTGCTCGGCGGCATCGTCGGGCATGTATTCACGATGCTGCTTGGCGTCGAAACTCTCCTCGAACACGCGGCAGCCGTTGCGCTTGATGATGCGCCCGGGCACGCCCACGACGGTGCAGTTATCGGGCACGTCTTTGACGACGACCGAGTTACCGCCGATCTTGACGTTGTTGCCGATGCGGATGTTGCCGAGCACCTTGGCGCCCGTGCCCACCGTGACATTGTTGCCCAGGGTGGGGTGGCGTTTGCCGGTCTCGTTGCCGGTGCCGCCGAGCGTGACGCCCTGATAGAGCACGCAGTTGTCGCCCACGATGGTGGTCTCGCCGATGACGACGCCCATGGCATGGTCGATAAAGAAGTGCTTACCGATCTGCGCGGCGGGGTGAATCTCGACACCGGTGATATGGCGGGTGATTTGCGAGAGCACGCGGGCGAGCGAGCGATGACCATGCTCCCACAGCCAGTGCTCGGGCACGTGGTTCCACTTGGCGTGAAGGCCAGGGTACGAAAGGAAAATGACCAGACCGTTTTGCGCGGCGGGGTCCTGCGCTTGGACGGTCTTGATGTCCTCGCGAATGGTATTGATAAAGCTCACCGGCCGCCCTCCCTTAGCGCCATGGCAATGCGATTCAATAAAGTATAGCGATTCGCTAGGGATTAGGAAGAGCAATCTTTCACGGCTTTGCGTGACAGGTGTCAGTTATGCAAACTTGCTGGTAATGGAGTCATGCTTTTGTGGGGTTGCGCACGAGGGGGCGCCGCAACCGTATACTGGTCAACTTGGACGTATCCGCGCCCACAACTGAGAGGTTTTACTTCATGGGTTTCATTAATTTTATTGCCGAGCTGCTCAAGGATCCGCGCACTGCGATCGCCAGCTGGATCGCCGCCGGCCCGCTTATGGCCTACGGCTGCGTGTTCCTGATTATCTTTATCGAGACGGGCGTGGTGTTCTTCCCGTTCCTTCCCGGCGATTCGCTGCTGTTCGCCTCGGGCTTCTTTGCCCACAACGGCGGCTTTAACATCGTGGCCCTGCTGGCCACCGCATGGGCCGCGGCCATCCTGGGCGATCAGTGCAACTTTATGATCGGTCACTTCTTTGGCAAAAAGATCATCGCTTCGGGCAAGGTCAAGGCCATGACGCCCGAGCGCATTAAAAAGTCCGAGGATTTCTTGGACAAGTGGGGTCACCTGGCCATCTTCCTGGGCCGCTTCTTCCCGTTCATCCGCACCTTCGTGCCTTTTATCGCCGGCATGGGCGGCATGCACTGGCGCAACTTTGTCATCTTTAACGTACTGGGTGGCATTACCTGGTCGACGGTCTTTACGCTGCTGGGCTACTTCTTTGGCGGCATCCCCTTTGTGCAGGAGCACTTTGAGCTGCTGATTATCGGCATCGTCGCCGTGTCGATTATCCCGA
>CABSBA010000107.1 GCA_902475825.1 uncultured Collinsella sp.
CCCTCTCATCGTTGCCGGGACAAAATACCAGGCTTGTTTATCCCAAATCTTATGCACGCGGGGCAAACAAGCCTGATTATTATGTCCCACATCTAAAAAGTCGAGTGGATTAGTCGGGTTTTCCCTTGACTAACGCCGAACCCATAGTAACTTTATTCCGAGAAGATTCCTAGGGTTTAGTACACCTATGAGTACACCATATACAGAGAGGGACAGCATGAGCGCAAATCCGCTGCTTTCCATCGAAGGTCTGACCGCCTCCGTGGACGAAAAGACCATCCTCCACAACGTCAACCTCAACGTCGCCGCCGGCGAGACCCACGTGCTGATGGGACCCAACGGCGCCGGCAAGTCCACCCTCGGCCACCTGGTCATGGGCGACCCCGTCTATACCGTCAACGACGGCCGCATCGTCTTTGACGGCCAGGACATCACCGAGCTCACCACCGACAAGCGCTCCCGCGCCGGCCTGTTCCTGAGCTTCCAGGCCCCGGTCGAGATCCCGGGCGTGCCGCTGTCGAGCTTTTTGCGCGCCAGCATCGCCGGCCGCCCCGGTCTGGAGATGAAGGGCAAGGAGTTCCGCCGTCGCGTCAAGGAGCTCGCGGCCGAGCTCAACATGGATACCGCCTATCTCAACCGTGAGCTGGGCGTGGGCTTTTCGGGCGGCGAGAAAAAGAAGGTCGAGATGCTCCAGCTTCTGCTGCTGCAGCCTAAGCTCGCCATCCTGGACGAAACCGACTCGGGCCTGGACGTCGACGCCCTGTCCACCGTCAGCCATGGCATGGACGCCTACCGCAAGAGCTGCGACGGCTCCATGCTCATCATCACGCACAACACGCGCATCCTGGAGCACCTGGATGTCGACCGCGTCCACGTTATGGTCAAGGGCCATATCGTGCGCGAGGACGACGCCTCGCTGATCCCCTGGATCGACAAGAACGGCTTTGAGACCTTCGAGCGCGAGGCCGCCGAGCAGCGCGCCAAGGCCGAAGCCGCCGCTGCCGAGCAGCAGGCGTAAAGGGGCGACGCAATGACCAAGAACCGCACCGAGGTCGCGGACATCGACCGCAGCCTCTACGACTTCACCTATGGCGAGGAGGGATTCGAGCGCCTCGACGCCGGCATCACGCCCGACATCGTGCGCGAGATCAGCGCCAAGAAGGACGAGCCGCAGTGGATGCTCGACCTGCGCCTCAAGTCCCTCGAGATCTTTAACCGCTTCCCCAATCCGACGTGGGGCCCCTCCATCGAGGGCCTGGACATGGACAACATCGTCACCTACGTCAAGCCCAACACCGACCAAAAGCACGACTGGGAGTCGGTGCCCGACGACATCAAGAACACCTTTGAGCGCCTGGGCATCCCCGAGGCCGAGCGCAGCTACCTGGCGGGCGTCGGCGCGCAGTACGACTCCGAGCTCGTCTACCACAACATGCAGGACACCGCGTCCAAGATGGGCATCGTCTACTCCGGCATCGAGGAGGCCCTGCACGACCCGCAGTGGGAGCCGCTCATCCACGAGAAGTTTATGACGCTCATCCCGCCCACCGACCACAAGTTTGCGGCCCTGCACGGTGCCGTGTGGTCGGGCGGCTCGTTTGTCTACGTGCCCAAGGGCACCAAGCTCGATTTTCCGCTGCAGAGCTACTTCCGCCTCAACGCCAAGGGCGCCGGCCAGTTTGAGCACACGCTCATCATCGTCGAGGACGACGCCGACCTGCACTTTATCGAGGGCTGCTCCGCGCCCAAGTACAACGTGGCCAACCTCCACGCCGGCGCTGTGGAGCTCTTTGTGGGCAAGCGTGCACACCTGCGCTACTCGACCATCGAGAACTGGTCCAAGAACATGTACAACCTCAACACCAAGCGTGCGCGCGTGGACGAGGACGGCGACATCGAGTGGATCAGCGGCTCCTTCGGCAGCCACGTGGGCTACCTCTACCCCATGAGCGTGCTCAACGGCCGTCGCGCCCGCTCGAGCTTTACCGGCATTACCTTTGCCGGCGCCGGCCAGAACCTCGATACCGGCTGCAAGGTCGTGCTCAACGCGCCCGATACCTCGGCAACCGTCGAGACCAAGGGTATCTCCAAGAGCGGCGGTATCCAGACCTTCCGCAGCTCCATCGTGGCCACGCCCAAGGCCGAGGGCTCCAAGGCAACCGTAAGCTGCCAGTCGCTCATGCTCGACGACCAAAGCCGCTCCGATACCATCCCCGCCATGGACATCCGCGCCAAGAACGTCGACATCGGCCACGAGGCCACCATCGGCCGTATCGGCGACGACAAGGTGTTCTACCTGATGAGCCGCGGTCTTTCCGAAGACGAGGCCCGCACCATGATCGTCAACGGCTTTGCCAACCCGGTCTCCAAGGAGTTGCCGCTTGAGTACGCCGTCGAGATGAACAACCTGATCAAGCTCGAGATGGAAGGAGCGATCGGATAATGAAACAGGAAACCAACACCGCTGCCACCACGCTCGAGCAGGTCAACGCTATGCCTGCTGCCACTTGGGGTTGGCTCAAGATGAACCAGACCAAGCTTGAGCTTTCGGACGAACTTGCCCTCGCCCCCGCCGAGGCCGTTGAGGTTGAGGGCCTGGACGAGCAGTTTGCCGGCTCGGCCGACGCCTTCGATGCCGCCATGGAGGCCATGGCCGAGCGCTTCCCCGAGCGCCGCGCCTCCGCCCCCGGCGACGCCGCCGATCGTGCCCGCATCACGCCAGAGACCGAGCTCGACGTGCCCGCCACCTCTGTCTACCAGGCCGGCGCCATCAAGCTCGAGGAGGAGCTCTCCCCTGCCGAGGCCTTCGAGACCGGCATGGGCGGGGCCGCCTACACCTACCTGGCCGACCATGCCACCAAGCGCATCGCCATCGATGTGCCCGCGCACCAGCACGCCACGGCCACTGTGCGCGTGAATGGCGTCGACGCAGCCGCTGCGATTGCCGCCATCGATGTCGTCACCCGCCCGCAGGCAACGCTCGATCTGCGCATCGCTTTGGATTCCCCCGTTACCGGCGAGGGCGTCGTGGGCTCCGTGCTGCGCGTGTGTGCCCACGAATACGCCACCGTTAACGTGACCTGCACGCAGACGCTCGACGACAGCTGGATCGCGCTCGACGACACCGGTCTGTTCCTGGACGAGGGCGCGCGCGTCAACGTGCAGCACACCGTCCTGGGTGCCGGTGCCAGCGCCACCGGCCTTGCCGGCGACCTGCTGGGCGACACCGCCAAGGTAACGATCGATACCGATTACCTTGGCGCCCGCGAGCAGGTGCGCGACTTTAACTACGAGCTGCGCCACCGCGGCCGCAAGACCGAGTGCGAGATCGACGCCAACGGCGTGCTGACCGGCACGTCCAAGAAGGTCTACCGCGGCACCATCGACCTCGTGCACGGCTGCAAGGGCGCAACCGGCACCGAGCGCGAAACCGTGCTGCTGGCCAACAAGGGCGTCGACAACAAGACCGTTCCCGTCATCCTCTGCGACGAGGACGACGTCGCCGGCAACCACGGCGCCACCATCGGTCACGTCCGTGACGAGCAGCTGTTCTATCTCGCCTGCCGCGGCCTTGACCAAAACGCCGCCGAGGACCTGTTCATCCGCGCCAAGCTGGAGGACGCCGCGCTTTCCGCCACTGACGAGCGCACCCGCGCTGCCGTCGTCCGCTTGGGCAATAACCTGATCGACAACTTTGAGGAGGAGCTCGCATGATCGACACCGAGCACGTTAAATGCGACACCTGTACCGCACCGGAGCCTATGGAGCTCGACGCCAGCGACGAGGCCTCGCGCGGCTGGCCTACCGTCGACATCGAGACCAACCCCTACAAGGCGCAGTTCCCGCTGCTCCAGCAGCACCCCGAGATCGCCTTCCTCGATAGCGCCGCCACCGCGCAGCGTCCCGCCTGCGTGCTCGACGCCGAGCGCGACTTCTACCAGCGCATGAACGCCAACCCCCTGCGTGGCCTGTACTCACTGTCCGTCGAGGCCACCGAGGCCATCGCGAAGGTGCGCCAGCAGATCGCCGACGTCATCGGCGCCCCCCAGGCCAACGAGGTCGTCTTCACCCGCAACACGAGCGAGTCGCTCAACCTAGTCGCCAAGAGCTTTGCACCCACGGTGCTCGAGCCCGGTGACGAGGTCGTCATCACCATCATGGAGCACCACTCCAACCTGATCCCGTGGCAGCAGGTCTGCCGCGAGACCGGCGCCAAGCTCGTCTACCTCTATCCCACCAAGACCGGTCAACTCACCACCGAGGAGGTTCTGTCCAAGGTGGGCTCCAAGACCAAGATCTTGGCCGTGGGTCAGGTCTCTAACGTCCTGGGCGTTGAGAACCCGGTCAAGAACCTCGGCAAGCTCGTGCACAAGTACGGCGGCTATCTGGTCGTCGACGGCGCGCAGTCGCTGCCGCACATGCCGGTCGATGTGGCCGATCTGGGCGCCGACTTCTTTGCCTTTAGCGCGCACAAGGCCATGGGTCCCATGGGCATCGGCGTGCTGTGGGGCAAGATGGACCTGCTCAACGCCATGCCGCCCATGCTTACCGGTGGCGAGATGATCGACTCGGTCACCGAGCAGGACGCCGTCTGGGCTCCCGTCCCCGAGAAGTTCGAGGCCGGCACGCAGGACGCCGCCGGCATCTTCGCCACGGGCGCGGCGCTTGACTACCTGGTTAACACCGTGGGCTACGAAAACATCCAGGCACGCGAGCAGGCACTCGTTCACTACCTGATGGGCGAGCTCATGCAGCTCGACTTTGTCCAGATTATCGGCTCCATCTATTGGGACAACCACCACGGCGTTGTGAGCTTTAACGTCCGCGGCATCCACCCGCACGACGTCGCGAGCATCATGGACATGGACGGCGTCTGCATCCGCGCCGGTCACCACTGCGCGCAGCCGTTGCTCACCTGGCTAGGCGTCGAGAACCTCGCCTGCTGCCGCGCCAGCGTGGCCTTCTACAACGACAAGGCCGATATCGACAAGTTCATCGCCGGCCTGCATCACGTTTGGAGCACGTTCAATGGGTAATCTGTATACCTCCACCACGTTTATGGAGCACAACTCGCACCCCGACTACAAGTACGAGATGGATGCCCCCACGCACGAGCACGACGGCATCAACCCCAGCTGCGGCGACGAACTCACTCTGCAGCTGCGTGTCGAGAACGGCGTGATCGAGGAGGCATCCTTTACCGGCCACGGCTGCGCCATCAGCCAGGCCAGCGCCGACATCATGGCCGACCTCATCACCGGCGAGACGGTCGAGGAGGCTCGTCGTCTGGCGGAGCTTTTCCTCGCCATGATCCGCGGCGAGCAGCTCTCCGAGGAGGACCTGGAAGATCTGGACGAGGCCGCCCAGCTCCAGGACATCTCGCACATGCCCGCCCGCGTTAAATGCGCCGAGCTCGCCTGGCGCACCCTCGACGGCATGCTCGAGGGGCAAGCTAACCAGTAGCGGATGCCCCGAATCCAAGGATTTTGATTGCCGAGTCGCCTGATACGGGCGGCTCGGCTTTTTCATAACGAGCACACACGGCCCACGCATCCGGCGCTCCGTCTGTCATTTATCGCACGGCCAACCACGAACACGAGCGTTTTCCACCGTACCAAAGGCTTGCGGCAGGGCCACAGGCACGCCAGGCAATGTCCCAAGCCTCGTCTTGCTGGGCTCCGGCTCGCCTCGCGCCTGCCGCGGACGGGTCCCATAGGGTGCAACTCTGAGAGGAAGAGGATAGGGTTCAGCGTATTCTCCTCAGCCCAGCAGG
>CABSBA010000108.1 GCA_902475825.1 uncultured Collinsella sp.
CCAGCTCGTGCGTGCGTTTTCAAGCTCGTCCCACAAATATATATAGGTTTATTGAGCATTGGGCTCCGTTTACGGATTGCTCTGTATTTATGCTCGCAATTAAGTTCGAGGTTGGCTACACTATCCCTTGACCATTAAAGGGGTACGAGATACCCACATGGAATTACATAGCTGCCTAAGAGCAGCCTTTCCTGTGGGTGTCTGGTCCGCTTTGAGCGGTCGGGCATCTATTTTTTTTGACTGTGTCAGCAGTCAAGACATGTGAGGAAGGAGATCGATGGGCACGACTTCCCCCAAGGCGGTCATCATGGACGAGACCGCCGTCAATCGAGCGATGACCCGCATCGCGCACGAGATTCTCGAGCGCAACGAGGGCTGTGAAGACCTCGCTCTGGTCGGCATCGTCACGCGCGGCGACCTTCTGGCAAAGAAGCTCGCCGAGGAGATCAAGGAGATCGAGGGCGTCGACGTTCCGCTCGGCAGCCTCGACATCAGCTTCTACCGCGATGACTACGCTACCAATTTCGCTCCCGCGATCCACGCCACCAACATTCCCTTTAGCGTCGACGGCAAACGCGTCGTGCTGGTGGACGACATCCTGTATACGGGCCGTACCATTCGCGCCGCTCTCGACGCCGTCATGGACCTGGGCCGTCCGAGCCGTATTGAGCTGGCAGTTCTCGTTGACCGCGGCCACCGTGAGCTCCCCATCTCGCCGGACTTTGTCGGCAAGAACGTTCCCTCGTCGCATGAGGAGAATGTGCACCTATATATGAAGGAAGTCGACGGCCACACCGCCGTCGAGATTAACGACGTCGCGCCGGGTTCCCACGTGGGCTCCGCGCCGCTGGGAGGTGAGTAGTACCGTGGCGTTCAACCATAAGCACCTGATCGACATTACCGAGTACTCCGAAGAGGACATTAAGCTCATCCTCGAGACCGCCAAGGCGTTCTCCGAGGTCAACGAGCGTGCGATTAAGAAGGTCCCCACGCTCAAGGGCAAGACCATCGTCAACATGTTCAACGAGCCCTCGACGCGCACCCGCAGCTCCTTCGAGCTCGCCGAGAAGCGTCTTTCGGCCGACAGCCTTAACTTTGGCGGCTCCTCGACCTCCACGGTCAAGGGTGAGAGCCTCGTCGACACCGTCGAGACCCTCAACGCCTATAAGATCGACTGCATCGTCGTTCGCGATAAGCACGCCGGTGCTCCCTACATCGTCACGCAGAACTCGCCCGCAAGCGTCATCTGCGCCGGTGACGGCAAGCACAACCATCCCACGCAGGCCCTGCTCGACCTGTACACCATCTGGGAGCACAAGGGTGACTTCCACGGTCTGAAGGTCGCCGTCGTCGGCGATATCGCCCACTCCCGCGTGTGCGGCTCGCTGATTCCCGCCCTTAAGATCATGGGCTGCGAGACCTACGCCGTCGCCCCCGGCACGCTGCTGCCGCCGGCGCCCGAGGTCCTGGGCTGCGACCACGTGACGAGCGACCTCGATTCCGTCCTGCCCGAGCTGGACGTCGTCTACATGCTGCGCGTGCAGCAGGAGCGCCTCGAGGGTGCCCCGTTCCCGACCATTCGCGAGTACCACAAGCTCTTCGGCCTGACCAAGGACCGCGAGAAGCTCATGAAGCCCGATGCGATCATCTGCCACCCGGGCCCCATCAACCGCGGCGTTGAGTTCGACTCCTATATGGCCGACCACCCGCAACGCTCCGTCATCCTGGAGCAGGTCTACGCCGGTATCTGCGTGCGTATGGCTATCCTGTATCTGCTGCTTGGAGGTGCCGATAATGGCCTTGCTTCTTAAGAATGCCCACGTCGTCGACCCGTCCGTCGAGCTTGACGGTGTCGTTGACGTCCTGATTGACGGCGACAAGATCGCCGAGGTCGGCGAGAATCTCGCCGTCGAGGGAGCCGAGGTCCGCGACCTTTCCGGCAAGTACCTCGTCCCCGGCCTGGTGGATATGCACGTTCACCTTCGCGAGCCCGGCTACGAGGTCAAAGAGGACATCGAGAGCGGCACCCGCGCAGCTGCCAAGGGCGGCTTTACCGGCGTGTGTTCCATGCCCAACACCGATCCCGTCACCGATAACGGCACCGTCGTGGAGTTCGTCAAGTCCCGCGCTGCCGAGGTCGGTCACTGCCGCGTCTATCCGTCGGGCGCCATGACCCGTGGTCTTAAGGGCGAGGCCATGTCCGAGATGGGCGATATGGTCGCCCACGGCGCCGTCGCCTTCACCGACGACGGTCGCGGCGTGCAGGGCGCGGGCATGCTCCGTCGCTGCATGGACTACGGCAAGATGTTCGGCAAGGTCTTTATGAGCCACTGCCAGGACGAGGACCTGGTCGGCCACGGCCAGATCAACGAGGGCAAGGTCTCGACCCGTCTGGCTCTCGAGGGCTGGCCGGCTGCCGGCGAGGAGCTCCAGATCGCTCGCGACATCGAGATCGCCAAGCTGACCGGTGCCAAGCTGCACATCCAGCACATCTCCACCGCCCATGGCCTGGAAATCGTGCGTGCCGGTAAGGCCGCTGGCGTTCAGGTTACCTGCGAGGCTACCCCGCACCACATGTTCCTGACCGAGAACGACCTGGACGAGACCTACAACACCTCGCTCAAGGTCAATCCGCCGCTGCGCACCGACGAGGACGCCGAGGCCATCCGTCAGGGTGTCATCGACGGTACCGTCGACGTTATCGTCACCGATCACGCTCCGCACACTCCGTGGGAGAAGGCCCGCGAGTTCGAGCTCGCACCCTTTGGCATGATTGGCCTCGAGACCTCGTTGTCGCTCGTGCTCACCGAGCTGGTCAACACGGGCAAGATGAGCGTGGGCCGCATGGTCGAGCTCATGGCCATCAAGCCGCGTGAGATCCTAGGCCTTGACCAGGTTCAGGTCAAGGCGGGCTCCGTTGCCGACCTGACCGTGTTCGATCCCGCTGTCACCTGGACGGTCGGCGAGGACGGTTACGAGTCGCGTGCTGAGAACTCCGGTTTTGCCGGTCGCACGCTCACCGGTCGTGCCACCGATGTGTTTGTCGGCGGCAAGCAGACGCTCGCCGACGGCTGCATCTGCTAGCATAGCCTTATCGCTTTTGTGCGCGGTGCCCTTGCGGTGCCGCGCTTTCTGTTCGTTTTGACCATGCAACCGCATGGGGGATTGGAGCGTCTATGCCCACACCTTCCACTGCACGCATGCACGACTTCGAGGTCGTATCGAACCAGGAGATCGCCGACGGCATCTTCTCGCTCGTCATCTCGGCCCCCAAGCTTGCAAGTGCGCTCAAGCCCGGTCAGTTTGTGAACATTGCCGTGCCCGGCGATGCTTCCTCGCTGCTTCGCGTGCCCCTGAGCTTCTATCGCGCCGACGCCCAGGCCGGCACCGTCGAGCTGTGGTACGCCGTCGTGGGCGACGACACCCGTCGTCTGTCGCAGATGGCCCCCGGTTCCACCTCTAATCTGCTGGGCCCCGGCGGCCGCGGCTGGCTTGTGCCCGAGGGCACCAGGAAGGCGCTGCTCGTTGCGGGCGGCATCGGTGTTCCGCCCGTGCTGTGCCTTGCCGGCAAACTTGCCGAGCAGGGTGTGGCCGTCGACGTGTGCCTGGGCTTTGGCACCGCGTCCAAGGCCGTGGGCATCGATGAGTTCCGCGCGTTGTGCGATACGGTCAATGTGTGCACTGACGACGGTTCGCTTGGCACGCACGGTTTTTGCACCGATCCTGCCGCCGAGCTGCTTGGCGAGGGCGGCTACGACTACGTGGCCAGCTGCGGTCCCGCCGTCATGATGAAGAAGGTCGCCGCCGCTGCCGCCGAGGCCGGCGCGTACTGCGAGGTGTCGCTCGAGCGCATGATGAGCTGTGGCTTTGGTGCCTGCAACACCTGCAATGTCGAGACGGTCGACGGTATGAAGGGCGCCTGCATGTGCGGCCCCGTGTTCGATGCTTCCAAGGTGGTGGTCTTCTAGTGGGTACCGTGAATATGGCCGTCGATTTCGGCGGCGTCAAGATGCAGAACCCCATCAACACCGCAGCCGGTACCTTTGGCTACGGATGGCAGTTCCAGAACTTCTTTGATGTCTCCCAGCTGGGCGCCATCACCACCAAGGGTTGTGCTGCCGAGCCCTGGCCCGGCAACCCCGCGCCCCGCATGGCCGAGATCCCGGGCGGCATGATCAACTCCGTGGGCCTTCAGAACCCCGGCGTGGCTGCCTTTGCCCGTGAGTCCGGCCCGTGGCTCGAGCAGCTTTCCAAGGACGGTTGCCAGGTCATCTGCCAGGTCGCTGGCCACTCCGTTGACGAGTTTGTCCGCGCGCTCGAGATGTATGTCGAGCTGTGCCCCTGGGCTGCCGGCTACGAGATCAACGTCAGCTGCCCCAATATTGCCGCCGGTGGTGCCGCCATGGGCTCCTCGCCCGAGGGCGCCTCTGCCGTTATGGCTGCCTGCCGTAAGGTGACCGATAAGCCGTTGTTCGTCAAGATGGCTCCGGTCAACGTCGCCGAGATTGCGAAGGCTCTCGAGGCCGCGGGTGCCGACGGCCTTTCGGTCATTAACTCCATCCAGGGCATGGCCATCGACGTTCATACCCGCAAGTCCCGTGTGGCCAAGCCCAAGGGCGGCCTTTCGGGCCCGCTGTGCCACCACATCGCCGTTCGCATGGTCTGGGAGGTCGCTCAGGCCGTCGATATCCCCATCAACGGTGTCGGCGGCGTCATGACGGGCGAAGATGCGGCCGAGTTTATCCTGGCTGGCGCTACCTGCGTGTCGGTCGGCATGGCCAACTTTGTCGATCCGTGCGCCTCGATTAAGATCGCGCGCGAGCTCGAGGCCTGGGCGGAGTCTCAGGGCGTGAAGGACATCAACGAACTGGTAGGTGCTTTCGAATGCTAGAGACCGATGCCCGCGACCGCGTTATCGTCGCCCTCGACTGCGACCGTGAGCGTGCACTCGAGCTCGCCCACGAGCTTTCTGGTCATGCCGCTTGGCTCAAGGTGGGCATGACGCTCTATTACGCTGAGGGCCCCGAGATCGTCAAGACGTTCAAGGACTTGGGCTTTAAGGTCTTCCTCGACCTCAAGTTCCATGACATTCCGCACCAGGTGCGCGGCGCCGCCCGTTCGGCCTCGCTCGCCGGTGCCGACCTGCTTTCGGTCCACGGTCTGGGCTCGGGCGCTATGCTCGCTGCCTGCCGCGAGGGTGCCGAGGAGGCTCGCGAGGACCGCGCCAAGCTCGTTGCCATTACCGTGCTCACGAGCATGAACCAGGATGCCTTGAGCGAGATCGGTGTCGAGTCGCCCGTGGCCGAGGAGGCCGCTCGCCTGGCAAAGCTTGCCCAGGCTAACGGCATCGACGGCATCGTGTGCTCGCCGATGGAGGCCCACGATATGCGTGAGCTGCTGGGCCCCGATGCCCTCATTGTGACTCCGGGCGTGCGTCCGGTGGGTGCCGCCCTGGGCGATCAATCCCGCGTGGCGACGCCTTCCCAGGCTATCGAGCGCGGTGCGAGCCACATCGTGGTGGGCCGACCCATCACCGGTGCCGACGACCCGGTTGCCGCATTTGACGCTATCGTTGCCGAGCTGGTCGAAAACGTCGCCTAAAAGATTCCCTCAAGTCACCACTTTTGGGTCTCATTAGCACAAATTAGCCCCTGTGCCTGCGAAAACTTTCCCATCCTTTGTGTGGAATCGCAGGTCAGGGGCTTAACTTTGACCTCCGTATATTGCACTTTTCGCAGGTA
>CABSBA010000109.1 GCA_902475825.1 uncultured Collinsella sp.
CGGGTGCCCTACCGGGAGTAGCCCCGACGGTTGACAAAACTATAGGAACACCCAACGACTAGTCATTTAAGAACGTCCCCAATGACTACTCCGTACAAAAGCAAACGAGAGTGGAAAATCCCCCACTTCAAGCCCGCGCTCGAGCCAAAAGTGGGAAATTATCCACTCTCGTTCTAATCTAGTTACGGTGCCGTATCCCCGAACTACATCAAGTTACAGACAGCTGCCGCGAAGGCTACGGGGTCCTCGGGGAGGATGCCCTCGACGAGCAGGGCCTGGTCGTAAAGCAGGCCGGAGTACTGCTTAATCTTGTCGGCATCGCCCGCCTTCTGGGCAGCGACGAGCTTGGCGAAGACCGGGTGCTTAGCGTTGAGCTCGAGCACGCGCTGGCTCTTGGGCATACCGTCGGGCGTACCCTCGGGACCCTTCTGGAGCACCTTCTCCATCTCGAGCGAAAGCGGGCCTTCGGTGGTGATGCAGGCGGGGGCATCGTGCAGGCGCGCGGAGACGGCAACCTTCTCGACCTTGTCGCCGAGCGCCTCCTTCATGGCGTTAAAGAGGTCCTCGTTCTCCTTGGTGGCGTCCTCGGCCTCCTTCTTCTCGTCATCGGTCGCCAAGTCAAGATCGCCGGTCGCGACGTTCTTAAGCTCCAGGTGACGATCCTCGACCTCAGGCTCGGCACCATCGGCAACTGCCTTCTCGGCAGCCTCGCGAGCAGCGTCATCCTCGTAGACCTTGGGCATATCGGCAGCCACGTACTCACGCATGGCCTGGAAGGTGAACTCATCCACGTCCTGCGTCAGCAGCAGTACATCGTAGCCGCGGTCGAGCACGCCCTTCACGACGGGCATCTTGGCCAGACGCTCGCGCGAATCGCCGGCGGCATAGTAGATTGCCTTCTGGCCCTCGGGCATACCCTTAGCATACTCGGCAAGGGTGATCATCTTCTGCTCCTTGGCAGACCAGAACAGCAGCAGGTCGGCGAGCTCATCGGCCTTCATGCCATAGCTCGAGTAGATGCCGTACTTAAGACCGCGACCAAAGTTCTCAAAGAACTTCTCGTAGGCCTCGCGGTCGTTGTCACGCATATCCTCAAGGTCGGCGGTGATCTTCTTCTCGACACGCTTGGCAATGGCCTTGAGCTGACGGTTCTGCTGCAGCGTCTCACGCGAAATATTGAGCGTCACGTCGGCAGAGTCCACGACACCGCGCACAAAGTTGTAGTAGTCGGGCAGCAGGTCGTCGCACTTCTCCATAATCAGCACGTTGGAGCTGTAGAGCGCCAGGCCCTTCTCGTAGTCCTTGCTGTACAGATCGAACGGGGCGCGACCCGGCACAAACAGCAGTGCATCGTACTCAAGCGTACCCTCGGCATGGAAGCTGATAGTGCGCGCGGGATCGTCAAAGTCGTGGAACGTGGACTTGTAGAACTCGTCGTAATCCTTCTGCTCAACGTCGGAGCTGCGCTTTTTCCAGATCGGCGTCATGGAGTTGATGGTCTCAAGCTCCTGATAGTCCTCGTACTCGGGCTTGTAGTCGTCGCCGGCGTCCTCGGGCTTGGGCTTCTGGCGACTCTTGGACACCATCATCTGGATCGGATAACGCACATAGTTGCTGTACTGCTGAATCAGGCTCTTGAGGCCCCACTCGGTCAGGAAGCGATCGTAGGTCTCGGCCTCGCCGTCGGCGTCGAGCTTCTCGTTCTCGCGCAGCGTCAGGATGACATCGGTACCGTGCTCAGCACGCTCGCCATCCTCGATGGTGTAGCCCTCAAGACCGTCGGACTCCCAAACGTGGGCGGAATCCTCGCCGTAAGCGCGGCTGACGACCTTCACGTGGCTGGCGACCATAAAGGCGGAGTAGAAACCCACGCCAAACTGACCGATGATGTCCACATCGGAACCCTGCTGCTCGGCGTTCTCGGTCTTAAACTCCTCGGAGCCGGAATGGGCGATGGTGCCCAGGTTGCGCTCGAGCTCCTCGGCGGTCATGCCGATACCGTTATCCGAAATCGTGATGGTGCGGGCGTCCTTATCAAAGGAAACACGGATGGCCAAGTCGCCCTGGTCGAGCTTGACACTCGGATCCTGAAGGCTCTTAAAGTTGAGCTTGTCGACGGCATCGCTCGCGTTGGAGATAAGCTCGCGCAGGAAGATTTCCTTATTGGTGTAGATGGAGTTGATCATGAGGTCGAGCAGTTTTTTGCTCTCGGTCTTAAATTGACGCATGTGCAGTCCTTTCGCGATACCCCTGCCCGCAAAAACGGCCCGGTTGCCCGAGCCGCATCGCAGACCTGCTATGTTCAGACTTAGATTTTATAACCTATTAGCGCGCATATATACATACGGAATCGAAAAACTGTATGTTGGAACACCCATGCGTCGATTGCCAAGGAGTGTCCCCAGCTGCCGGCAGAAAAGGAACGTCCCTATCTGCCATCAACGCGCTTGGCCATCCAGACATGGGGCTGTCCCTCGTCTTCGTAGTCTACCGGGGCAATTTGCGTGTAGCCCGCCTTTGCATAGAGCGGCAACACGTATTCCTGCGCATGCAGCTTAATAAGTTTAGCGCCGGCATCGCGTGCACACGCAGCGCTGGCCTCGACGATCACACTCGCCAGTCCGCGACGACGCATAGCCGGCAGCACGGCGACGCGCCCCATAATGTAGGTCTCCCCCGCCGCAACGTCTTCGTCCATGTCACATGCCGGCGACACCGGGGCTTCCGCATCTGCCGCGCGCTCCAGCTCCTCGGGAAACACGCGCGAGCAGCCGGCGAGTTGACCATCCACATACAGCGTCACATGAATGCAGCTCGAGGCCTCATCGATCTGGTCGAACTCGATTTCGTAACCCTGTTCGTCCATAAAGACGGCGCGGCGCACCAGCGCCGCATCCTCAAAGCATCTCGTCTTAATTTGAATATCCGTAGTCGCCCCTCCCATCAAAGCAAACGTTAGGGACAGATTTTAGCGAAAGTGAGCGCCTCGCACGCTAAACTTGGCCCGCGCCTTTGCTAGGTAATCGTAGTGGCGAACATTGTGGGCGTCGCTTGCGATAAAGCTGTACAGGCCCTCGTCAAACAGGCGCTGCGCCGGCTTTTTCTCGCGACCAAAACGCCCGCCGGCAATAAAATCAGCCGAAGCCTGCAGCTTACAACCCATATCGACCAGACGCTCGGCAATGCCCACGTCCTTTTGAATGGCGCGATAACGCTCGGGGTGGGCAATAATCACCTGGTAACCGCGACACTGCAGGTCGTAAATCGTACTCTCGTACTCTCTAAACGCATAGGGATCAGCATGCGTCGAAAGCTCAAGCAGAAACTCATTGGTGCCATCGAAATGCAGGTATTCTGCGGCGTCGATGCCCAGCTCGACAAGCTTTCGGTGGTTGACCTCAAAGCCCATCTGAAGCGGAAAACCATCTGCGTTATCCCGCAATAACTCAAAGGCATCCCACATCTTGTCGTAGTCAAAATAGGGATCTCGGCAGTGCGGGGTGCAGACAATTCTGGTTACGCCAGCCTGTTTGGCAGCCGCAAGCATCGCCAAGCTCTCATCGAGATCGGCGGCACCGTCGTCTACACCCGGCAAGATATGACAATGAATGTCGCGCATAGGTCGGCCTTAATCAACTAAACGTTTGCCCGGTTGGTGAAGATCCCCTTTTTAGAAGCACCCTGAGCAGCGGAACCGTTTTTTACCTTCTTACCGTCCTTGGTGTAGTAAGAATAGTAATATTCGCTGGTCTCGGTCTCGCAGCAATTCATAACGGTACCGATGAGCTTAACCTTCTCGGACTTCTTAAGCTGAGCGATGGCGTTGAGCGCCTCCTCGCGCTTGGTGAAGTCTTCGCGCACCACAAACAGCGTGCCGTCAGTCAGGCTGGCGATCTCGGCAGCATCGATGAAGGTGCCGACCGGAGGAGCGTCAAAAATGACATACTGGAACTTGGCAGACAGCGCCTTAACCAGCTTAGCAAAACGATGAGACACGATGATGTCGGCAGGATTGGGAATATGAGGCTCCGCATCGAGGAAGTAGAAGTTCTTCTGACCCGTCTCGGCGATTGCCTGGTCGATGGAAATCTGCTCGGACAGGACTGCGTAGAGTCCGCCATGCGAACGGACGCCAAGGATGTCGGAAAGAGACCTGCGACGCATATCTCCCTCGACCAGAAGAACGCTCTTGCCGCTGGTGGCAATAGCCTGGGCCAGGTTGATGGCAACCGTAGTCTTACCCTCGTTGGGAATCGAGGACGTAACGGTAATGGTGCGGATGGGGTCATCCACGCTCGCAAAGCGAATGTTGGCCAGAAGGGTCTTGGCGGCATTCTGTACAACGAGCTTATCGGTGTTCTTAGCCCTAGCCATGCCTATTTACCACCTTTCATAGCCGGAATTCGGCCAACAACGGGAATACCAAGGAGCTCTTCTGCCTCTTCGACACCGCGGATGCGCGTGTTGAGCATATCTGCCAAAACGACATAGGCAATTGCGATAAAGACGCCGGCGAGGAACGCGACGGCGACGTACAGCGTGCGCCTGGGACCACTGGGGGATTCGGGGGTCTTAGCCTTATCGATAACGTTGATGCTCTGAGCGGCACCGACATTCTGGGCGACCGTGCTCACCGAGCTGGCCATGGCCCTTGCCACCTCTGCCGTCTCCTCGGCATCGGTGCCCGTCACCGAAAGCGTGATGACGCGCGTCGTGGTCTCGGAGGAAACTGAAATCTTGTAGTCGTCCAGATCGGCGAGGCCCAGATCCTTGGCAGCACCACCCTTAACGCTATCGCTATCGAGCAGCGTGGCGATATCGTTGGAAAGCATCTGGCTCGCCGAAAGATCGGTGTAGCTCATTTGACTGCTATCGTCGGTCTTGGCGAGA
The DNA here is from genome assembly GCA_902475825.1 of uncultured Collinsella sp. GTDB lineage: Bacteria > Actinomycetota > Coriobacteriia > Coriobacteriales > Coriobacteriaceae > Collinsella. The sequence continues at coordinate 4,891 of CABSBA010000109.1, forward strand.
ACGTACATGCTCGTCGTGGCGGTGTAGGTGTTGTCCATCATGGTGAAGGACACGATGCCCATGGCGACCGCGCAAATCACCGGAAGGGCGATGACCAGCTTGAGGTGCTTTTTAAGCAGCTGGAACAGTTCGAGAAGGGTCATGCAGCTTGCCTTTCATTTCCCTAGTTCATATCGACAAAACTGCTCGTATCATATCGCATCTTTCTGCCAAGTCCGAACTCTATACATAAGATACAGCACATACGGCAATGTTGCGCAATAATAACGCCGCATCGGCAACCCCGGTGCGGCGTCAAAACAACACGTTTGCTGCATTGCTACGCAAATGATTCGTCCTGCTGTACGGGAAACGTCACCGTGATGGTAGTCCCCACACCCAGCTCGCTCGATAGGTCGAGCGAAGCATGGTGATACACGGCGGCATGCTTAACGATGGCCAGACCCAAGCCTGTTCCGCCACGTGCCTTGGAGCGGCTCTTGTCCACGCGATAGAAGCGCTCGAACACCTTGCCCCGCTCCTCGGGCGCGATGCCGATACCTGTATCGGCAACCGTTAGGTACGGATGGCCCTCATCATTGGTCCCACATCGAAGCGTAACCGTGCCACCGGGCTGGTTATAGCGAATAGCGTTACTGGCCAGGTTATAAATCAGCTCATCGATCAGGCGCGACACACCTTCGATCACCACGGGCTTCGTCTCGTGCCCAATGGTCACATTCGACTGCCGGGCAACCTGCTCAAGACGCTGTTCCACCGTCAAAATGGCGCGAGAGAGCTCGATGGGCTCTGTGGACCCAATAGGCACCGCCTCGCCCTCGGATGCTCGCTCCGCCTCATCCAAGTTG
>CABSBA010000110.1 GCA_902475825.1 uncultured Collinsella sp.
GTATCCAGCGGGTGGATCTCGGTATAGGTGCGTTCATTCGTGATATTCTTCTGGATAAGCAAATGGCAGTCGGCCAGTGCAGCGATCTGCGAAGCGGGGGTAGTCAAAAAAGCCCCGTCCCAAATTAGCTACCCATGGGTGGGATGAGGTTGGTGCAAGGCAGCCTGTCCCCTTGTGCCGGCGTTGCATCGAACGCTCGGGAAAATGCGAGCCGGTTTTTGGGCGAATAGTGGGTCGCGGTTTCCGGATGGGGTGGGTTGCGGAAAGTGCGACCCGGAATATTGCTCCAAAACGGGATGCCGTTTCCCCGATGGGGCTCAACCGGAAAATGCGTCCCAGTTTGAGGCATCAAAACGGGATGCATTTTCCGCGCGGCAGCATCGCCGCGACCGAGCAGCGCGCCAGCTTCGTTACTCGCCCAAGATCAGCGCCGTGAGCTCTGCCTGGCTATCTACCACGTAGTCGGCGCCGGCGGCCTCCAGCTCTGCGCGGCCGCGGAAGCCCCAGCTGACGCCCGCGCTCTTAAGGCCGGCGTTGTGGCCGGTCAGAACATCGACATTCGAATCGCCCACGTAGAGCGTGGTTGCCGGATCGGCGCTCAGCTCTTCCATCACATGCAGCGTGACGGGTGCCTCGGGCTTGGGCGGAAACGCATCGACACGACCCTGTACCAGCGCAAAGCGATCGGAGCCAAAGTATTTCTCGATAAGCGGGGCTGCCGAAATATGATCCTTGTTGGTGAGCACGGCAAGCTGAACGCCCGCTGCGCGCAGACGGTCGAGCATCTCAATCGTGCCGGCGTAGGGTGAGGTGTGGTCCTCCTTGTGCTCGCCGTAATAAGCCCTGAACTCGGCAAGCGTCTGCTCAAACATACGGCTGTCGCCCGCATATTCGGCGGGCATAAAGCGCTCGACCAGCTTAAGCATGCCGTTTCCCACCTTGTAGCGGTACTCGTCCACGGCAAACGTGGGCCAGCCGTGCACCTCGCAGGTGTGGTTGCCGGCGGCCGCCAGGTCCTCGAGCGTGTTGAGGATGGTACCGTCCAGGTCAAAGATCACATGGGAAAAAGCTGCTGCCATGAAAGCTCCCGTCATTGGGTTTCAAAACGCACCTCATAATACTGGGCTTCCGCGTTGGGCGTGCTTGGAATCTGAATATCTCCAGGGTTATCAGGCCACATCGCGCCAGCCGTGCAATTCCGCCCTAGCAAATCCTGGGCAGCTGCTCTCCCACGAGCATGTCGAGGATGCGGGTCGATTCCCAGCCGGTGCGCACGCGCACGGCGGGTCGAGCGCCCTCGGCAAGCGGCAGCACGCGACCGATGATGGCGGCGTTCTCGCCGTAGTGGGCGGCGCGCATGGCAGCCAGCGCGGCATCGGCCTGCTCAGCCGGCACCACGGCGACCATCTTGCCCTCGTTTGCTACCTGCAGCACATCGTAGCCGAGCATCTCACAGGCGGCCTGCACGTCGGGGCGCACGGGCACGGCATCCTCGTCAATCTCCATGGCAACGCCGCTGGCCTGGGCAAACTCGTTGAGCGTGGACGCCAGGCCGCCTCGCGTGGGGTCGCGGAAGCAGCGGGTGTCAGGGGCGGCGGCGAGCACATCGGCAATCAGATGATTGAGCGGCGCAGCGTCGCTTTCGATGTTGCTCGAAAACGCCAAGCCCTCGCGCTGGCTCATGATGGCGATGCCGTGGTCGCCCAGTGTACCCGAGACCAAGATGACATCGCCGGGCTGGCAGTTTGCACCGCTGAGCGCCACGCCCGCGGGCACCTCGCCCACGCCGGCGGTATTGATGTAGACGCCGTCGGCCCCGCCACGCTCGACCACCTTGGTGTCGCCGGTGATAATCTTCACGCCTGCCTCATGTGCCGTTTCGGCCATGGTCTGCACAATCTGGCGCAGCTTGTCCATGGGATAGCCCTCTTCGAGGATAAAGCCGCATGAGAGGTAGCGCACGTTAGCGCCCGAGGTCGCGACGTCGTTGACGGTTCCGCATACGGCGAGGCGGCCGATATTGCCGCCGGGGAAGAACTGCGGCGTTACCACAAAGCTGTCGGTCGACATGGCGATTCGCCCGCTTGCGGGCAGTGCGGCGACACCGGCATCGTTGCCTGCAAGCAGCTCGGGCGACCCAAAGGCATCCAGAAAGACCTCATCGATAATGCGCTTCATCATCTGGCCGCCGGAGCCGTGGCCCAGCAGGACAGTGCTATCGGTGGCAGTACGGGACATATCGAAAACTCCAATCGTGGGTGGAATCGGCAATAGCCGAGTGTGGCAGAATCGATGTTAAGTAAAAGTCAGCGAGCGCCATTCAGACGAAGTGAGTTGCCTTGAAAGAGGAGGCTGCTGGGCTTTTGCCCGCAGCCGACGATTGAAAGGCAAATCGCTCGCCTGAATGGCGCGCAGCGTCGACCGGTCCGCCGTTCGTTAGAACGGCGGAACCTAACAGCCTCGGTAGCGGAAATATGCTGCGCAGCTGCCTTCGGAGCTCACCATACAGGGGCCGACGGGATGCTCGGGTGTGCAAGCGTGGCCAAAGAGCGGGCAATCACTCGGCGTGATGGCACCGCGTAGGACGTCGCCGCAGCGGCATCCGCGTGGCTCGACCGTCGCCTCAACGGGCACGTCAAAGCGGGCGCTGGCATCAAAGCGCGAGAACTCAGGGCGGATGGAAAGACCCGAAGCCGCAATCGGTCCCAGCCCGCGCCACGTGGTGTCGCACGGCTCAAATACCTGCTCGACCAGCTGGCGCGCTACGGGATTGCCGTCTGCGTTGACGCCGCGACGGTAGGCGTTGTCGATTGCGGGCCTGTTCTCGACAACCATCTGGACCAGCATGCAGATGCCCTGCAAGATATCGACCGGCTCAAACCCGGTGACTACGCCGGGGGTCTTAAACTCGTCGACCAAAAACCCAAAGGGTGCCAGGCCTGTGATGGTAGCGACGTGACCAGGCAGGATAAAGCCGTCGATGGTCGTCTCGGGGTCGTTGGAGATCGCACGCAGCGCCGGCGGCGTGGTCTTGTGAGCACAGTAGACCGAGAAATTCTGGAGTCCGCGCGCATCGGCCTCCAGGATAGCGGCGGCAATGGTGGGCGTTGTGGTCTCAAAGCCGACGCCCATAAAGATGACCGGGCGCTCGGGATTTTGCTCGGCAATGTCGAGTGCGTCGAGCGGAGAGTAGACGATGCGGATGTCGCGCCCCGCCGCCTTTTGCGCGGCAAGCGAGGTGGACGATCCGGGCACGCGCATCATGTCGCCAAAGGTGGTGATGATGGCGCCGTCCATGTTGGAAAGCGCGATTGCGTGATCGATGTCGCGGTTGGCGGTGACGCAAACGGGGCACCCCGGGCCGCTTAGCAGCTTGAGCCCCGTCGGCATAATGGAGCGAAAGCCATAACGGCCAATGCTCACGGTATGCGTACCGCAGACTTCCATAAGGTTGATGCTGCGGTTGCCGACAAGCTCATGAATACGATCGATGAGCTCGCGAGCCAGCTTGGGGTCGCGAAATGCCGAAAAGTCGATACCGGAGCGAACCGGCTGCGCCGCCGCCACTAGTATGCCTCGGCCGGGTTGGTGGCGAGCTGGTCCTCTTCGGCCAGCTCGGTCATGGTATTGACGAGCTCGAGTGTCTCCTGGGCTTCCTGCTCGTCGACAATCTGAATGCCAAAGCCGGCGTGCACGAGAATATAGTCGCCTACCTGTGCCGTCGGCACGAGGCGCAGCGAAACGGGGCGCTCGATGCCCATCATGTCGACGGTCGCCTTAAGGTCGTCGTCGCGTTTGACCACTTTACCGGGAACGGCAAGGCACATAATGTTCCCCTTTTATACGTTTTGCGCTGGATAGGCGCCTAATTACCCATCAGATGATGGTAGCGCTCGCGGGGTTTGCGGGCAAACGCGTTACGCCTGTGAGACGGCTGGGCACAGCGGCGTGTGAGGGCGAGCTACTGCGATGCAATCTGCGCAAGACGAGCGCTTGCGACCGCCGCCTGACCGTAGGCGATGCAGCCGTCATTGACGGGTACGGTGTGGGGGACCAAGACAGCAAGGCCCGCGTATTTGAGCTCGCGGGTGAGGAGCTGGAGCAGAAGTCGGTTCATGAACACGCCGCCCGAGAGCGCGACGGTGCCAATGCCCTCGCGCGCGCAGATTTCGGTGGCGGTGCGCGCCGAGGAGCGCGCGACGGCGACATGGAAGTCGAGTGCGAGCCTGTCGGCGGGCGCTCCGGCTTCAATTCCCTCCAAAAGTGCCTCAAAGAGTGCTTTCTGGTCCAGCACATCGGGGCCGTCCAACCACGATGGGCCAGATGTGGAATAGCCGACGTTGTCGTCGGGAAAACGGGCGATTTTGCCGTCCAGTGCACGCCAAGCGGCGGCTTCGAGCTCGATGGCGGGTTCGCCCTCGTAGGTCGCCTGGCCGCAAATGCCCAAAATCGCGGCTGCGGCATCAAACAGGCGACCCATGCTGCTGGTGCGCGGACTGTTGATGCCGCGCTCGATCATCGTTGCCGTTATGCTGCGCGTTTGCTCGTCAAGGCTGTTCAAGAGCCCCACGGCTCCCGGGTGCTCGAGCAGGTCGAGCTCGCTGAGCAGGGCAAAGGCGTTGCGGCGGGCATCGTGTACGGATGCGGCGCCACCGGGAAGCGCCCAGGTGCGCAGATGCGCGACGCGCTCAAAATCGGCGAGATGGGCGACAAGAAACTCACCACCCCATATGGTGCCATCGGTGCCGGCGCCCGTGCCGTCGAAGGCGATGCCGAGGACGCGTGCATCGGGCGCAAGCCGGCCTGCGGCAATCGCCTCTGCCATGACGCTCGCGATGTGCGCATGATGGTGCTGGACTTCGATAAGCGGCAGATTGTGCTCCCGTGCCTGCTCGCGCGCCCATTGGCTCGACAGATAGCTGGGATGTATGTCGCATGCCAGGGCGGCAGGCGCCAGGTCAAAGAGATTTTCCAGACGCGAGCGCGCGGCGCTCCAAGCATCGAAAGTCGCGCCGTTTTCGACATCGCCGATATGCTGCGACACAAAACAGGCTGCCTCGCCGTTCGTCCCTTCGCGCGTGAGTGCGATCGTGGCTTTTTGCTGCGGCCCACAGGCGAGTACACAGGGCGTGGTGCCGTCGAGCGCCGGCAACGACAGCGGTTGCGGCGCATATCCGCGTGCGCGACGCACGGGCATGACGTTGCCGTCGACCACGCGTACCACGGAGTCGTCGTAGCGCGACAGAATCGCGCGGTCGTTACCGAGCAGCGCATCGGCGATGCCGACGGCAACAAGGTGCTCCCATGCAAGGGCATCGTCGGTCTCGATGGGCTCTTCGCTCAGGTTTCCGCTGGTCATGACGATTGCGTGCATACCGTGCGCTGCAGCTGCGGCGAGCAGCAAATGTTGAAGTGGGGTATAGGGGAGCATGACGCCGAGCTCGGGCAAGTCGTGCGCGACGGATGGCGCGAGTACGAGGGCGTTGGGGGAATCTCCCTCGCCAACAGCACGCCGGCGCAACAGCACGATGGGGCGGATGCTACCGGTTAGCAAGCCGCGCTCGGAGTCATCGACATGGCACAGGCGTTCAGCATCGGCAAGGCTGCGCACCATAACGGCAAGCGGCTTGTTGCTGCGGCGCTTGCGACGGCGCAGCTCGACCACCGCCTGCTCATTG
>CABSBA010000111.1 GCA_902475825.1 uncultured Collinsella sp.
TCGACAGGGTAGATAATCAATGAGATGAAGAATGAATAAATGCAGTACATGGAGCATTTATTTCTACCTGCGCTTTTATCTGATTGTTGTATTTGAGCTCGATTTGTCAGAAATCGGGCAAGCTTTTGGTTTGCTTCCGGTACTTACCCGCATGAACCATGGCGGTAGCCTCATCCCAAGCGCCGCGACCTCCCCGTGCGGCGCACGAGGGATAAGGAGCAGCCATGTCCAACGCACCCACGCACTCTGTCCACAGCGCAATCGCAACAGGTCCGCTGCTCCTGCTCCTCTTTTTTCTGATCGGCTGTCTGGCCCCAGGGGCCGCACTCGCCGTCGACGGGAGTGACGCCCTTAATTTCCGCACCATAAGCGACGGTTGCGGCCCCTTCGGTGTCGGTAAATATGAGGCACAGGACACTTCGATTTCGTACTGTATGAACCAAGACTGCCCCGGCCCCAGCAAGCCGGGAGGGCCATGGCGTACATATAACCAGGGCTGGACATGGCTCGATGACGAATTTGCCGCCATCGTCTGTCACGGATACCCCTCCAATACATCCTTTGGCGGCCACAATCTGTCGCCCGATCTCGCCCGTGCCGCCACCCAGATTGCCGTGTGGATGCTCAACGGAACCACGCGCCCCGACGGCACCTATTCGTATACAAATAGCAAGGGAGTTGCCAGGAGCGGTAGGTTTTACGAAAACGCCGAGGCCATAGCGGCTGCACGTTGGCTCTACGACAACGCTAAGTCCGGATCCATTAAGGCAGCTCCACATCGAGCCAGGCGTTATCACGGCCCGGTCTCGGGCGAGGGTCGACACCAGGACATGCTCTATGTTCTGCCCGCCGTCTCCGTATCTTTCCAAAAACAATCGTCCCAGGCTGACATCACCGCCGGTAACGACACCTACAGACTCGGTGACGCAACCTTCGATATCTTTGAAAGTGCGGGCGATGCACGTGTCGGCACTATCCAGATGGACGAAAACGGGCGTGCACAAGCAACGCTTTTGCCCAATACGGCATATTACCTGGTCGAAACCAAAGCCCCGGCAGGCTATATCCCTCGAAGCGACCGAATAGCCTTCACCACACAAAACAGCGGCGAACATGTCACTATTAACGAGCAGCCCGGCACCATCACCTTGCGTATTGCAAAAACCGATGCCGCCACGGATGCTGGCGCCCAAGTTGGGACGTCGCTTGCGGGCGCTGAATTCACCTGCGTCTCGCAATCAACTCCCGGCTGGACTCGCACCCTTACGACCGACGAAAACGGACGGGCGATCCTCAATGACGTTCCTCTGGGTACCTTTACCATCTACGAATCGAAAGCGCCCGAGGGCTACCTGATTTCAAACGACTGTTGGAGCTACACCGTCGGTGCCGAGCAACTCGGAGATACGGGCATCGTTGAGCTCGAAAGCCGTATTCCCAACATCCCCATCGCCTTTGACCTTGAAATCTCGAAGTTTAAGGACCATGGCGATAACGATGAGTCCGGCCTTGAGCAGCCGGCGGGAGGCGTCGTCTTTGAAGTTGTCAGCAATAGCTCCCAACAAGTCGTCGGCACGTTGACCACAAACGTTTACGGCTTTGCCTCCACCAAAGATCAGCCCGAAGCATGGTTCGGCGCAGGCAAGCGACCCGCCGGTGTCCACGGAGCCATCCCATACGACCGCGCCGGCTACACCGTTCGCGAGGTTGCAGAAACGGTCCCGGAAGGATTTAAGCAAGCAGGGGAATGGACCATCACAGCAGAGCAGACCGCAGACGGCGCCGAGCTTCAGTACATCGTTGACAACCATGCCCTATCGACACACCTTCAAATCGTAAAGTGCGATGCTCAGACCGGCGGCACCGTACCGCTTGCCGGCTTTACGTTCCAGCTGCTCGATAGCCACCACGAGCCTGTCTCGCAAACATGTTGGTATCCGGCCCACAATGTAATGAATACCTTCACAACCGATGCAACCGGCGCCGTCACGCTGCCCGAATCACTTCATCCCGGAACATACTACGTGCACGAGGCATCGGCCAAGGAACCGTATCTGCGCGGAGAAGACCTGGAGATAGCGATTCCCGCCGACAGAAATCTGACACCGGTCGCCGTCGTCTCGTTCTATGACGACGCCGCAACCGGAAGCATCGATATCATTAAGACGGATGCTGTAGATGGGCGCACCCTCGCTGGAGCCACGTTTGACATCCGCGCTGATGGCGACATCGTGCGAACCGACGACAGCATCGTCGCCCTGGATGGCGAAACCGTCGCCACCGTCACAACCGACGAACGGGGGCAAGCGCGAGTCGACCATCTTTCGCTGGGATGCGGTACCGCCACCTACGAGGTCGTCGAAACACAAGCGCCCGAAGGCTACCTGCTCAACCCGACCCCACATACTGTGAAGTTGTCGTACGCTGACCAGCAAACGCCCGTGATCGAAGTGCGCCTTGACGTTTCCAACGACTACACCAAGATCGATGTCTCCAAAGTCGACGCGTGCGGAGGTCAGGAAGTGACAGGCGCCGAGCTTGTCCTCTGCGACTCCAATGGCAACGAAATCGATTCTTGGACTTCATCCGGCAAACCGCACCACATTGAGCACCTTTCGCCTGGCACCTACACCCTGCGCGAAACGATGTCTCCGCGTACCTACGACCTCGCCGAGGGGATAACGTTTGAAGTAAAGGCCACGGGAGAAGTTCAAACCATAGACATGAAGGATACCCCCATCGAGATCAGGGGAAGCGTCGATAAGCGCCAAGAGATTGCACAGCCAGTCGTAAGCAAACTCGTTGCCAACGGTGACGGAAAAAACCGAGCCAAAGCACGGGCCAACACGCAAGGCGCCTTCTCCTATACCATCGACGCCAAAAACGAGTCGAGCACCTGGGTCGACGAGTTGACCATCACCGACGACCTTGAGTGCGCCAAAGATGGCGCAGCGAAACTCGTTGCCGTTGAAACCCCTATTGCGGTCGGTGATCTAAACGGGCTGTGCAACGTGTGGTATCGAACGTCTCCGGCAGGAACAAGCGATACGGGCAGGCAGGTCAATGCAACGCTTGACGACGGGCACCACAATCCTTGGCTCGAAACGGAAGAGGTTGCAAAGCTGCTGGGCGACGATGTGCGTCTCGTCGATTACGACGGGTGGCACCTATGGAAAGCAGATATCCCGACGGACAAGTCCGTCACGCTCGATACGAAAGAGATTGATCTTACAGACGACGCCGTCATCACGGGCATCCGTTTTGAATACGGTGCGGTAGCCGCCGACTTTACAACCAGAAGCGAGGCGGACTCTTGGACCCGGGATGACCTTAAAGACGAACACGACGATCTTGACGATGCCAAGGCGGCCCTTAACTCGGATGCCCGAGGCGCAGTCGTGCATATGCAGGCAACGTCGTCCTATACGCCCCAAACCGCACTTGCCAACAGCGCGCGCGTCGATCTTTGCCGCAACGGCGGTGGCGATAAACTCGAGGCGCATGATGAGGACCGCGTCATCCAACGATGCGCCCTGCCTCAGAACCTGCCGGCAACGGGATCTGCTACCGTCGCCGCATGCATCACCGCACTCCTGACCTCGGGCACGGCAGCCATATGGCTCGCTCGCCTTAGGTCAGCCTCAAAGAAGCGCTAGCACGATGAAAAAGCGGGCGAGCCAGTCTCCCGGCTCGCCCGCCTTGGGCATAAACGATGAATCGGCTATTCAGCAGATGACGAACCGCTATCGATGGCTGCCTGATCGGACTCGGAAATACCGTCAGCACCCAAACTTTGCTCTTGCTCCACCTCTTCGTTCATTGTAGTCTCGGGCGTCGAGCCCTTAACGCCAACGACATACGCGGCCCCAAAACCCAATGCGACAGCGAGCAGGGTCAAAATCAGATAGATGGGCCAATGGCGCTTGATGTACGAAAACACGCTGACTCCTTAGCGGGTCTGTCTACGAACGACGAATGACCTCGGTCACGACCTCGGACACCGTAGCGATATTGGTCGGATTGACGTTGTACGGCAGGTCATCCTCGGTGCGAGCGCAGGCAAGACGCGGACCGTCCACACCGGCGATCGTAAGGGCGCGACGGCTCGCCTCGAGCGCTGCGGATGCATCGGTTTTTGCATAGGGCATCTCGAACGCACCACAATCGACGTGGAACGACTTGCACACCTTGCTGACAAGATTCATGATGCGGCGATCGCCCTTAAACAGCTGCTGCTCGCCCTCGACCGTCACCACCGAAAGCCTGCCGGCACCGATAGACTCGAGGTTGATGAAGAACACACCGCGGAGCTTGTCACGATGCGAGGCCAAAAACGCCCTCATGCCGGCGCCGTCGCAATCGGACGCGCCCGTTGCGACGAACCAGATATCGTGGCCGAGCAGCTCATCGTCACCCATGGAGGCAACGGCCGAGAGCATATCCTCGGCAGAAGCACCATCGGAAGAGGTGGCGCCGCCCTTCCAACCGTCGTCGTCATCCTCGAAGTTATCCCACGAGCCAATGCCACGGCCAGACTTCTTGGCATCGTAATCGTCCTCGACGCCCAGCCAGTCGCTCATACTGTCCTGCTCGTTCTTCTTTTTGCGACCGAACAAGCCACCCAGGCCACGCTTCTGCGGCTTGGCGCCCGTCGAAGCAGGAGCCGAGATGGTCTCGAGCGGCTGTGCGCCCGAGGAGATGGGCATGGGGGTCGCAACCGGTGCCGATGTGGGCTCGGGCCCCTGCGCCGTCGCAAAGGGATCATTTGTCTGTGCCGAAGGATCGGGAAGATCGAACAGCGACGTGCGGGACGCGACGTTGGCCTGTTGCATCGAAGGCAGCGACGGATCGGGGACCGAGGCCAGCGGCGACGAAGAGGGCGCAGGCGCGGAGGCCGGATCGGGGATATTCATATGCTGGCGCGCAGGCACCTGAGACGAAATCTGCGCCATGAGGGAGTCAACTGTCTCGTCCTGCGTGGGAGCGACATTGGCCACCGTGGCACCGGGGTCGCTCGGCGCGGGCATGGTAAAGATCTGCGTAGAATAAGGCCTGGACTCATCCGTCTTGGGAGCCTCGTCAATCGCAGGGGACTCCTGCTTCATAGCAGGAGCCTCGACCTGCTCGGGTGCGCTGGCCTCAACGGAATCGGCCTCGTCAACAACCGAATCATCGGCGACGTCCTGGGCATCATCGGAGATGGGAAGGGGCTCGGCAATTGCGGTGCCCTGCTTCTCAAACGTCATCGTGGCATCGAATGACATGGTGCCATCGACCGGCTGCTGCGCCTCGAAGGACGTCGTAGCCTCGGCAACGTCAGCGGATGTCGGCTGCGGAGCCTCGAAGGACGTCGTGGCGCCGGCAACATCGACAGGCTCCGGCTGCTCGGCCTCGCTCTGCTCGAACTCCTGTGCCGCACGCTCACGCTCGGCCTCGGCGGCCTGCTGCTGGGCGATGGCCTCCCGCTCGGCGGCCTCGCGGGCAGCGGCACGCTTTTCCTCAAAGTCGTCGACGAACTTCTTGCCCTTCGCAAAGGCGCCCTTAAAGAAGCTAGAAGCGCTGGCACCAATCGAGGAGAACGCAGAAGCGATATCGGCATGGGGCGTTGTCGAGGGAAGCTCGGCCGAGAAATCGGTGT
>CABSBA010000112.1 GCA_902475825.1 uncultured Collinsella sp.
ATCGTAGCCCGAGACGGTCCCGGGCTGACAATTTCGACTGTAATGGACGTTCTTGTTTGACTAGTCGGTTAAGAACGTCCCCAACGACTAGTCGGATTGCTAATTTGTGTGGGTTGTGGTTTTGGGAGCTGCGGGAATTTAAGATACTGTACAACTGTACGTTAAATCATCTTCGTAGTATATTGCTACCCGCAAAACTCAGCACCATTGTGCCGCGAGGCACTAAAGCGTCTACGTACAATGGTTGTCGATAGTACGATTCGATTCAACGACAGGATGGATGGTCCAAGCGTGAGTCTCGGCAGCAAACTATCCAACGCAAAGGTCTCCTTTGCGATATTTAAGCGCGACATTAAGCGACTGCTTATGAATCCCGTCGCCCTGGTGGTCACCCTGGGCGTGTGCGTCATTCCCTCGCTGTATGCCTGGTACAACATCGTTGCAAACTGGGATCCGTACGGAAATACCCAGGGCATTAAAATCGCCATCGCCAACAACGATCAGGGCACCCAGAACGACCTAGTGGGAGAGCTCAACGCAGGCGATAAGGTGGTCGACCAGCTCAAGGAGAACGACCAGCTTGGCTGGACCTTCGTCGACTCGGCGGCAGATGCCAAAGAGGGCGTCGAAAGTGGCGAATACTATGCTGCCATCGTGATTCCCAAGAACTTCTCCGACAATCTCGTCTCGATGCTCGACGGCAATTACCATCAGCCGAAGCTCACCTATTACGTCAACGAGAAAAAGAGCGCCATTGCGCCCAAGGTCACCGATACCGGTGCCAACACCATCGAGGAGCAGATCAACTCGGAGTTTGTCTCCACGGTGGGCGAGACCGTCGCGGGCATTGCCAAAGATGCTGGCATCGACCTTAAAGACAAGGCAACCCAGACCAAGGATTCGCTGGCGGGCTCGGTGTCCGAGGCGTCTGATACCCTGGGCGAAGTACGCGATTCCATCGGCGACATGAACACCGCCATCGACAAGACGAGCAACTCGATTGCTTCGGCCGATGCTGCACTGGCGGGCCTGCAGGGGCAGGCGCCTTCGCTAACGCAGGCAATCGCTCAGGGTAATGATCTGCTGGGCGAAGCTCGCACCACGGCTGGCAAGTCCATCACCTCGCTCTCCAAGGTACTTTCGGAGGGCAGCATCGTGCTGAGTAAGACATCGGCTTCTGCGTACGCCGCGATTGGCAGGCTTACCGGTACGGTTACGTCCACGACCACTCGAATCGACAACTCGCTCGAATCCCTTCAGGCGACGATTGACCACAACAGCGCTGTCATCGAGCGCCTGCAGATTCTCGTTAACGATACGTCGACGGGATCGGAGAACGCCGATGCGCTCATCGCGTCGACCATCAATTCGCTTCGCGAGCAAAACCAGAAGCTGCAGAGCATTAAGGATGGCCTTTCTGCACAGTCGAGGGCCATGGCAAACGACGCTAAGGCAATCTCGAACGCGAGTAAAGCACTCAACACGGCAATTAAGACCGGTACGGCTAACCTCGGTCAGGCTCAGACCGATCTGGGGCAGAACGCGCTGCCGAAGGCTTCGAGCGCGCTTGACTCCTTTGCCGCCGTTTCGGGCGATTTGACCGGCATTGTGTCGGGTATGACCCCCACGATAGCGAGCGCGCGCGGCACGCTGGCGCAGCTCGACGCCACGCTCAAGCAGGCAAAGACCACGCTGTCCCAAACCGATGCCTCCCTTGCCAAGGTTCAGGACAAGCTCGCGACCGCCGCTAATGACATTGCGGCGCTGCAGACCTCTGAGTCTATGGGCGAGTTAGCCGACCTCATGGACGTCGACGTCAATGACGTGGCAGATTTCATGGCATCTCCGGTTGAGCTGACGTCCAAGTCAATCTATCCGGTCAAGAGCTTTGGCTCGGGCATCGCGCCCTTCTACACCAATCTGGCGCTGTGGGTAGGCGGCTATGTGCTCATCGCTATCTACAAGCTCGAGGTCGACCGCGAGGGCATCGGTAGCTTTACGGCGCGTCAGGGCTACTTTGGCCGCTGGCTGCTGATGGTGATCCTGGGTGCGTTCCAGGCCATTATCGTTACGGTGGGCGACCTGGTCATTGGCGTTCAGTGCGTCAATCCGCTGCTCTTTGTGCTGGGCGGCATCGCTATTTCGTTCACTTACGTCAACATCATCTATGCGCTGTCCACCACCTTTAAGCATATCGGCAAGGCAATCGGCGTCATCCTCGTCATTGTGCAGATCCCCGGTTCGTCGGGCATGTATCCCATCGAGATGATGCCCGGCTTCTTCCAATGGCTGCATCCGCTGCTGCCCTTCACCTATGGCATCAACCTGCTGCGCGAGACCGTCGGTGGCATGTATTCGTTCAACTACCTGTTCAACCTGTGCATCCTGGGCGTGTTCCTGATCGTGGCGCTCTTTATCGGTCTGCAGCTGCGCCCGTTGCTGCTCAACCTCAATCTGCTCTTTGATAAGCAGCTTTCCACGACGGGCCTCATGATCTGCGAGTCCAACGACCTGCCGCGCCAGCGCTATTCGCTGCGCACGGCCATGCGCGTCATGCTCGATTCGGATTCGTACCGTCGCGAGCTGCTCGATCATGCCGTGGCGTTTGAGCATCGCTACCCGTACTACATCAAGGGCGGTTTTGCCGCCGTGGTAGGCGTCCAGGTCCTGCTCTTTGTACTTTCGACGGTGCTCGATATCGACAATAACGGCAAGATCATCCTGCTTGTTATCTGGATCATTTCGGTCATCGCCATCTGTGGCTGGCTCATCAACATCGAGTACATCCGTGCGAGCCTCAATACCCAGATGCGTATCTCGGCGCTTTCGGACGAGGACCTTCGCCGCGAGATGCGCGAGCACACGGCCGCCATCCCTGCTGCCCGTCGCATGTTTGGTCTCAACGCCAGCGAGCGGGGCACCAAGGACAGCGAACAGCCCACGAGCCGTCTGCCGCATATCGGTGCGCATCGTAAGGCTCAAGATGCCGACAACGTTGACAACGTAAGCGGAAATGACGGGGATACCACCCCGCTTGGCAAGCACTCTAAAGGAGGTGAGGCATAAATGAAAAACATCCTGCACCTGTTTAAGCGCGATGTCCAAAACGTGTCTCACTCCGTGATCGGTATGGTCGTCGTGATGGGCCTGATCATCGTGCCATGCCTGTACGCGTGGTTTAACATCGCCGGCAGTTGGGATCCGTACGGCAACACCGGCAATCTTAAGATCGCCGTGGTCAACACCGACGAGGGTTACGAGAGCGATTTGATCCCCGTCGAGGTCAACGTGGGCGAAAACGTGACCGCCACCCTGCGCGGCAACGAGAGCTTCGACTGGGTTGTGCTCAACAATCGAGAAAAGGCCATCGAGGGCGTCAAGTCGGGCGCATACTATGCGGCCGTCGTTATCCCCAAGACGTTTAGCGCCGATATGATGACGCTCTTTTCGACCGACGTGAAGCACGCCGATATCGAGTTCTACGAGAACCAAAAGGCCAACGCTATTGCTCAGATTGTGACCGAGAAGGGTTCGAGTGCCGTTCAGAGCCAGGTCAACGAGACCTTTACCAAGACCATCACGACCATCGGTCTTAAAACGGTGTCAAACCTGCTCGACTATATGAGCACCGAGCAGGTCAGCAACTTTATCGCCAACCTGTCCTCGACGCTCGGCGATTCGGTCGAGGACCTCCAGGACGTCAAGGCGAGCGCAACCTCGCTCGCGGGCATTTTGAGTTCGACCGCTGATTCCCTCACGTCAGCGAGCGGCATGCTCAAGCAGACCGGAACCACCGAGGAATCGACGAAGCAGTTGATGGAGCATGCCAAGAGCGGCATCGGCGATTCCGAGGCGGCGCTCAAGGCCGCCAGCGATGCCGTCGATTCTGCAATAGACGGAAGCGCGGACTCGTTCGATAACGTATCCAGCGAGCTTGCAGGGGCATTCGATGCCGCGAACCAGCATGTTGACCTTACCGTATCTCAGCTTAACGGTGCTACCGACTCGCTCAATACGCGTGCCGATGAGATTGATGCCGCTTCGGACAAGATTCGCGACCTTGCCGATCAGGTGAAGGGCGAAAAGCTCCAGGATGGCTTGAAGTCCGTCGCAACGTCGCTGGGCAGAATCGCGATGGAGTATCGCAACAACGCCAAGGAACTGGCGGGCATCGCGACGTCTCTTTCGAATAACATGACCAAGGTCAACGACACGCGTGCCGAAGTCGACCAAGCCATTGCGGATGCCAAGTCGGGCATTTCGGGTGCTAAGTCCGATTACGATTCCACGTTCTCGGTCAAAGCCAAGGAGCTCAAGAAGACCATTTCGGGTGTCTTGGATTCGCTCGACGGTATTTCGGGTGATTTGGATAGCGCCGTAAGCGGCCTGACCGATGCGTCTGGCTCTTTGGCAAAGGGCCTTTCCAAGGCCGCGACGCTGGTCAACAAGGCTTCCGATCAGCTTGGCGAGGCGTCGGACAAGATCAGCGCGTTCAAGGACGAGCTTGATGGCGCCCTAATGTCGGATGACCTTGCCACAATCAAGAAGATGATCGGCAATGATCCCGAGGGTCTGGCTGTGTCGCTTTCCGGCCCCGTTGCGCTCGACCGCAAGCCGGTCTATCCGATCCGCAACTACGGTTCGGCCATGGCGCCGTTCTATACGATTCTGTCGCTCTGGGTCGGCTCGATCGTGCTGGCAGCCATGATGAAGGTCTCAGTAGACGACGAACTCATCAACGAGCTCATCCCCGTGCGCCTGCACGAGATCTATCTGGGCCGCTACTTGTTCTTTGGCGGCTTGGCCTTGCTGCAGGCGACGCTCGTGTGCGCCGGCGATATCTTGTTCTTTGGCATCCAGTGCGACAACCCGCTGCAGTTTGTGTTGGCGGGCTGGGTCGCAAGTCTCGTGTTCTCCAATATTGTCTACACGCTCACAGTGTCGTTTGGCGATATCGGTAAGGCACTCGCTGTCGTGCTGTTGGTTATGCAGGTCGGCGGTTCGGGCGGTACGTTCCCCATCGAGATGACCGGTCCCGTGTTCCAGGCGATATATCCGTTCCTGCCGTTTACCCACGGCATCAACGCCATGCATGCCGCCATGGCCGGTGCCTACCATATGGAGTACTGGATTGAGCTGGGCATTCTGGCGAGCTATCTGATTCCGTCGCTGGCCCTGGGCGTCGTCTTCCGCCGCCCGGTTATCAAAGCCAACGACTGGATCATCGAAAAGCTTGAGTCGACCAAGCTTATTTAGTTACGCGGTTTTACCAAACCGCGTAGCGGCTCGACGCTTTAGTTGAGTGGATTGCATGGGCTGCTTGGTTGTTGCTACAGTAGCGGGGCGTGCCGGGGGTCCGGCGCGTCCCGTTTTTATTTGACCATGAGGCGGCACGCAGCCATGCGCGTGCGGACACCACGCCCAGATTGAGCGCGAGGATGCCCTATGGCCCAGCATGCCACTGACAATATCGAAATGATGCCCGATAGCTCTGTTGCTCGCGAGGACCTGGGTGCGGGCGGCACCTCCCGCGGCGCCGGCGCTCGCTCGCCGCTGTTCTGGAAAGTTCTGCTGCTTTCGGTGGCGGTCATCTGGGGCTACTCCTTTACCACTATGAAGGACGCACTCG
>CABSBA010000113.1 GCA_902475825.1 uncultured Collinsella sp.
ACGGCTTTAAGCAGATGGCCTCGCCGCATTTCGAAAAGCTCGAGGACGGACGTGCCGCGGGCACCATTCTGCCGGTCCATTACGTGAGTGATGGCGTGAGTCAGGCGTGGATGCGCCGCATCGTAAGCGGCGCGCTTGAGGTTGTCGGCAATCCCTTCGACCCGATTCCCGCACGCTTACGCGTCAAGCGCCGCCTGATGAGCAATGCCCGCGCGCTGCGCTCAATTCATTTTCCATCGAGCATGGCCGAGCGCGATATCGCGCGACGTCGCCTTGCCTACGAGGAGTGCCTCTGCCTTCAGCTGGCGCTGCGCCTGCGCAACGACGGCGGCCTGGTCGAAGTCGCTCCCTACGCCCACGCCGCGGGCGAGCACCTGGCGGCGCTCCGGGAAGCCCTGCCGTTTTCGCTGAGCGACGAGCAGGAGGCCGCGTTCCAAGACATCCTGCACGATATGTGCGATGGCGGGCGCGTGATGAACCGCCTGCTACTGGGCGACGTCGGTACCGGCAAGACGGCCGTCGCCGCTTGCGCGCTGGCCGTCGCGGCCGATTCGGGAACTCAGTCCTGCGTTATGGCGCCTACGGGCGTGCTGGCGCGCCAATATGCCGATAAGACCGGCCCCTTGCTCTCGCAGGCTGGCATGTCCTGGGCGCTCCTGACGGGCGCCACTCCGGCGGCCGAGCGCGTGCAGATCCATGCGCAGCTGGAATCGGGCGAGCTCGACGTCCTCTTTGGAACCCACGCGGTCCTTTCGGATGACGTGGCGTTTAAGCATCTGTCGCTTGTCGTCATCGACGAGCAGCACCGCTTTGGTGTGGGCCAGCGCAATGCCCTGCGTGCCAAGGGTCCGGGTGCCGACCTGCTCGTTATGACGGCGACGCCGATTCCGCGCACGTTGGCGCTCTCAGTCTACGGCGACCTGGACACGAGCATCATCCGCCATCGGCCTGTTCCGGGGGCGGGCGTTACGACGCGCGTGCTCACCGAGTCGAGCCGCGACCTTGCCTACGGCGCCATTCGCGAGGCTCACGAAAAGGGCCAGCAGGCCTATGTGATCTGTCCCCTCGTGGAGCCGAGTGACTCGGCCGATGAGCTGGAAGACGTGCCCGGTATCGCCCGCGACGACGAGGGCCGCGTGACCGTGCCTGTACCGCTGCACGATACGGCAACCGAGCTCGACCGCCTGCGCCTGGCGTTGCCGGGACTTACCATCGAGCGCCTTCACGGCCGCATGCCGGCGGGGGAGAAGGACCGCGTTATCGCTGCCTTCAAGCGTGGCGAGATCGACGTGCTCGTCTCGACCACGGTGGTCGAGGTGGGCGTCGACGTGCCCAACGCCACCGTCATGGTCATCGAGAACGGTGAGCGCTTTGGCTTGGCGGCTCTGCACCAGCTGCGCGGTCGCGTGGGCCGCGGCAGCGTGTCGGGCACCTGCCTGGTCATGACGCACTCCAAGGGCAATGGCGGCGCATCGGCGGCGCAAGAGCGTCTCCAGTCGCTCGAAAAGACCTCAGACGGCTTTACGCTCGCCCAGATGGACCTGCGTCTGCGTCACGAGGGCGAAATCCTGGGCTACCGTCAGCATGGCGGCGTGACCCTGCGCTTTGTGGACCTGGACGCCGACGAGGATCTTATCGAATGGGCCCATTTGGACGCGGTCGAGCTCTTGCGGTATGCTTGCAACCTTGACTCCGTGGCGACGCGCCCCTTGCGCGATGCAGTCGCCGCGCGCTATCGACATATCTTTAAGGAGGTCAGCGGAGGATGAGAATCATCGGCGGTGAATGGCGCGGCCGCAAGATCGAAGAGCCCCGTGGGCGCGATGTCACCCGTCCCACGACCGATCGCGTGCGTGAGGCATGTGCATCCATGGTCATGTCGGCGTTCGACTTCGATTTGGACGAGGTCCGCGTGCTGGACGCCTTTGGCGGCTCCGGCGCCCTGGGAATCGAGATGCTCTCGCGTGGCGCCCGCTTGCTCACCACGTTCGAGATCGATCGCAACGCCGCCCGTCTGATCACCAAGAATATCGAGTCACTGTGCCGCGACCGCTCGCGTTGGCGCGTCGTTACCGGCGATGTGCTGGCGAGCGCCTCGCGCGGCCGTGTACCGGGCGGCCCCTTCGATCTGGTTTTGCTCGATCCGCCGTATGCCTTTGGCGCCGAGCCGGTCGAGGAGCTGCTGCAGAATCTTTCCCAGCAGGGTTTGCTGGCACCCGGGGCCTTTGCCCTGTTTGAGCATGCCGCAACCGATGCGGGCGCTCATCCGGCTGGTTTTGAAACCGTGCGGGAGAAGCGTTACGGCATTACCTCAGTTGACTTGCTGCGCTGGGCGGCCGAGGACGAGAACGAGCATGCTAACGACAGCGACAACGACGAGGACGTGCCATCGGAGGACACCCATGAATGACACCATCAACCGCGTGATCGTCCCGGGCACCTTCGATCCCATCACCTTTGGTCACATAGACGTGATTCGCCGTGCCCGCCGCATCTTTCCCAGCGTGATTGTCGCCGTGGCCGAATCGCAGGGTAAAAACGGCGTTGGTACCACCTTTATGCTCGACGAGCGCGTGGCGCTGGCCCGCGAGGCCCTCGGCGATTTGGACGGCGTCGAGGTGCTGCCCTTCACCGGCCTGCTGGTCGACTTTGCACGTGAGCAGGGGGCAGGTGCCGTCGTTAAGGGTCTGCGCGCCATGACCGACTTTGAATACGAGCTGCAGCAGGCCGACCTCAACTATCGTCTGGATAGCGAGCTGGAGTCCATCTTTGTCATGAGTGCTCCGCAGTACGGCTACATCTCGAGTTCGGTGGTGCGCCAGATCGCTTCGCTTGGCAGCGACGTGTCGACGTTTGTGCCGCCCAACGTGGTCGAAGCACTCAAACATCGCTTTTCGTGACGTTTTTTATTGCCTGGTGGCATGTGGTAAACTAGCACGATGATATGTTACCTATGAAAGGAGACCGGATGCCGGGCGAGAATTTTCCTGGCGACAGGATCGTGAGTCTTGTCGACGAGCTCGAGGGGCTCATCGAAGAGGCTAAGACGCCGTTCGGCAAGAACGCCCAGATGAAGGTTATCGACG
The DNA here is from genome assembly GCA_902475825.1 of uncultured Collinsella sp. GTDB lineage: Bacteria > Actinomycetota > Coriobacteriia > Coriobacteriales > Coriobacteriaceae > Collinsella. The sequence goes on from CABSBA010000113.1 coordinate 3,087, forward strand.
CCGACGTCTTCTTTAACATCCTCGATGAGATCCGCATGAGCTATCCCGAGGAGTGGCAGAAGTCCCGCCGTATCCTCAAAGAGCGCGAGGAGCTTATGGCCTCCGCCGCCGCTCAGGCCGATTCCATCATTGCCGATGCTCAGCAGCAGGCGCTCACCATTGCCGGTGAGCAGGAGATCGTCCGCTTAGCACAGCAGCAAGCCGACGACATCCGCGACCGTGCCCAGCAGTACGAGCGCGAGACGCGCTATGCCGCCGAGGATTACGCCGAGCAGGTCTTTACGCACCTCGAGGAGAACCTTAAGAGCCTGACCGGCACCGTCACCCGTTGCCGTCAGCAGCTCAACGAGGGTGCCGCCCAGCAGAACGGTCAGTGGTAATGGCTGAGTTCCCGAGCGTAACCGTCGATCTTTCCGAGCAGCTCGAGTTTCCCGGAGACTCATATCCGCTGACTGGCAAGGTCGATGTCGCCGCCTACACGGTGGGCGAGAAGGAGTACCAGCTGCAGGACGGTATTGCCTACGACGTGGTCTTTACCAACGCCGGCACCGGTGTTCTGCTCTCGGGTATGGTCCGCGCGCACGCCACCGGCGAGTGCGACCGCTGCCTGGAGCCCGCCTCGTTTGATATCGCAGGCGAGATTGAGGAGTTCTACCTCTTTGAGGAGCCCGAGGATCCCGAGGCCTATGAAGACGGCTACGAGTTGCTGGGCGAGGATCGCATCGTCGATCTGGGTGAGCCCATCAACGACGCGGTCGTCATGGACACGCCGTTCGTCGTCCTGTGCAAGCCCGATTGCCGCGGCCTTTGCCCCACCTGTGGTATCAATCTCAACGTCGAGCAATGCGATTGCGCCGCCAAGGCGGAGGCCGAATGGGCCGCTGCCACGGAAAATCCATTTGCAGCATTAAAGAATCTCAAGCTTGATGAGTAAAACTGTGGTAGTATCGCTACTTGCGCGTAATCGCCACACTGGATAGTTCATAAGGAAGGTCACTATGCCCGTACCTAAACAAAAGCAGGGTCGTATCCGCACCCATACCCGTCGTTCCGCCAACATGAAGATCTCGGCTGCGGCTCAGTCCACGTGCCCCCGTTGCGGCGCTGTTAAGCTTCCGCACCACGTGTGCCCCAGCTGCGGTTTCTACAAGGACCGCGAGGTTATCGTTACCGAGTAACTGTATACTCTGGATGCGATGCCGTTCCAACTGGAACCACAATGGCCGGCTCAATGAGTCGGCCATTTTTGTATAAGGAGTATATGAAATGAGTAACGTTCGCGTTTGTGTAGACGTTGTGGGCGGAGACGAGAAGCCCCAGGTTGTCCTCGACGGTATCGAGGCTGCACTTGCGGCAGATCCCGAGATCGAGGTCTTGGCCGTCGGTCCCGCCGAAATCGTCAACCCCTTTGCCGCAGCGCATGCTCGTGTGGAGGCCTTGGAGGCCCCCGACGTCATTAGCATGGAGGACGATCCCATCCGCGCCGTGATGACCAAGCGCAAGTCTTCGATCGTGCTTGCGTGCCGTGCCATTAAGAAGGGCAATGCGGACGCGTTTTTCTCGGCCGGCTCGACCGGTGCCATGACTGCTGCCGCCACGGCCTACGTCACGCCGTTTAGGTATTTGGCAGAGGGTAAGAAGCAGCCGGTCCGTCCGTGCCTGACCAACGCACTGCCCAATCGCGCCGGCGGCCTGACGGTGCTGTGCGATATGGGCGCCAATCCCGATGTCACGGCGGACGACATGGTGCGTTTCGCCCAGATGGGCGCGGCCTATGCCCGCGTGGTTTTGGGCATTGAGCATCCCCGCGTGGGCCTGCTTGCCAACGGCACCGAGGACGAGAAGGGCTCCAACTTTACCAAGTCGTGCTTCCCGGCCATGAAGACCGCGGTTCCCGGCTTTGTGGGCAACTGTGAGGGCACCGACCTTACGTCGGGCAATTTTGACGTCGTGGTCGCCGACGGCATGTCGGGCAACATCGCGCTCAAGGCCACCGAGGGCGCTGCCAAGTTTTTGCTGCAGGAGCTCAAGGGTGCCTTTATGTCCTCGCTCGGCACCAAGATCGCCGCGCTGCTCATTAAAAAGCAGATGCGCGAGATTAAGGCCAAGCTTTCGGGCGACGCCAAGGGCGGCGCGATTCTGCTGGGCCTGCGCGGTGTCGTGTTGATCGGCCACGGCGCCACGTCGGTCGAGGCCGTCAAGAACGGTACGCTTGCCGCGGCCCAGGCCGTACGTGCCGGGCTTGTCCAGGACGTTGCCAATTCCATGGACGGTATCGTTTTGTAAGAGCCCCGTTACGTGGCTCAACCTGTACCGTGTGGGGTAGAATCGGAGCCGTATTGCAACGCGGCTCCGATTGCCGTGTTGTGTTGTGTTCCATGACATACGAGAGGAAGCGCTATGGACCGCTCCGAAATCTTCGATAAGATCGCCGAAATCGCCGCTGACGTGCTGGGTGTCGATGTCGCTGACATTAGCGACGAGACCACTTTTGACGATC
>CABSBA010000114.1 GCA_902475825.1 uncultured Collinsella sp.
ATCGAACTCGCGCTCGCAAAACGCGTCATATGCCTCGTCACAATTATCGCTGATAGCGCGCAGCACCAGGCAATCGACACCATTCTTGGCCGCGATGTGCGCAATTGCCGCGCCCTCCATCTCGACGCAATCGGCATGCGTGGCCTCAATCGCAGCGTTACGCATGGCGTCACCCGTAACAAAGCGGTCACCCGTGGCGATAGTGCCACACAGGAACTGCTTGGGGTCCTTCTCCGCAGCCGCTACATCCAGCGATGCGTCCACAAACCCGTGCTCGGCAAGCACGACGGCGGCAACATCAGCCAACGCCGGCGTCGAGACAAACTCCTCGAGCCCCGGCGCGGACTCGGCGATGAGTGCCGTGTCGGTATCGAGATAGCGCAGGCACTTGCCTATAACCACGTCGTTAATATGGAGCTTAGGGTTTAGGCCACCCGCAATGCCCGAAAACACAACGGCCTGCGGGGCATATTTGCTGATGAGATGCTGCGTTGCGCCAGCGGCGTTCACGGTACCCATGCCAGCGATCGTGGCGACCACCGTCAGACCGTCGAGCTCGCCGCTCACAACGGTCAAGCCCGCCTCTTGCGCCTCATGCGCGCCACTCAGCTCTTCCTTAATCTGCGCAACCTCTTTTTCGAGTGCGCCTATGATCGCGATGGTTGCCATGCCATCCCCCAAATCCGTGCAAGTTGCTTATCCACGGTATGGTACCAGCATTTTGACTCAACCGCGCGATACGAAGCCGCTAGACCAGCGCGGCGCGGGTATCATAAAGGGGCAAAAATGACTTGCTAGCCGATGGCGTTTTTGAGCTCCGCACGGCGCTTTTTCATGCCGGTCATAACGGCATTGCGCAGCTCGGGCATGCGCGCGGTATCCATCTGGGGCACGCCCTCAAGCTTATAGGGAATGCCCAGTTGCTCGTACTTGACGACACCCATCGTGTGATACGGCAGCATCTCCAGGCCAACCACGTTGTGCCATGGAGCGATCAGACGACCGAGTGCCTCACACTCCTCCACCGTGTCGGTAATGCCCGGCACCACCACGTGACGGATAACGACCTTGATTCTGCGACGCGCCAGCTCATCGCCAAACGCCAGAATACGTGCAGGATCGCAACCGGTCAGTTTTTTATGCTCAACCGGATCGGCATGCTTAATGTCGAGCAGCACCATGTCGGTCTCGTTGAGAACAGCATCGAACTTCTCGGGATGGTTGGGGTCAAACGCATATCCGCAGCTATCGAGGCAGGTATGCACGCGGCCATCGGGATTGTTGTGCATTGTACGGAACAGATCGGCCAAAAACTCGGGCTGCAGAAGCGGCTCGCCACCCGAAACCGTAATGCCGCCGCTGCGGTAAAACTCATGGTTGCTCTGGAACTCATCCATCAGGTGCTCGACGGTCACCATCGTACCGCCGTTAACCGACCAGGTATCGGGATTGTGGCAATACGCGCAGCGCATGGGACAGCCTTGGACAAACACCACAAAGCGGATGCCGGGACCGTCGACCGTACCCATCGTCTCAATCGAATGTACGCGGCCCAGGGCAAACGCAGAGTCCTCGGGACGAGCGTCCACACCCTCAAGCGTCATCTCAGCCATTCCCGCAACCTTGCCTCTCTTTGATTTTTGCCAATTAAAACGCCAGAGCCATTCTAGCCCATACGCTTGCGTTTAAACGTCTCGGGCCAGAATGGCATGCTTCAATCTGCCTCCTACCGCCATGGCAGGGACTTATATCGATCATATGGCTGCTGAACACTCGCGAAAGCGAGAAAATGTTCGTCTGCAGCCTTTACGCCTTGAGCGTGAGCACCGCACCGAAGGCGGTCGGGCCACAATGGCTCGAGATGACGCCGCCGACCTGAGTCCAGGTAACATCCTCAAAGCCCAGGTCGTGCGCATAGACTTCCATGTCGTCGCGAAGCTCCTCGGAAAGACCTACCGAATACGCCAAGCCAATGTGCGAGTAGTCAATCTCGCCCTTCGCAACCATGTGGTCAATAAAGGCCCGGGCGCATTTGAGCATAGAGCCGCGGAACTTCTTAGTCGCCACGAACTTACCGCCCGTTACCTCAATGCAGGGCTTAATCTTGAGTAGGTGGGCGCCAAGGAATGCCACGTTGGACAGACGACCGCCTGCCTTGAGGAAGGCTAGGTCGGTAGGAACAAAGCCCAGCAGCACACGGTCCATGACGGAATTCGTAAAAGCAAAGATCTCGTCGACGGTGGCATCGGGGTGAGCCTCAATGTATTTGGCGGTCTCGACGACAACGAGCGACTGGCCCACCGAGACAAAACGCGTGTCCATGGAGAACACGTAGTCGCGCCCCTGGGCCGCAATCTTCGATGACTGATGCGAACAGGTCGTGGCCTCGGAATATGCAAGATGCAAAATGGTCGCGTCGGGCTGCTCGGCGTGAATGCGGTCGTACACGTGAGCAAAATCCGCAGGCGCGCAGCCACTGGTCTTGGGCATCACGCCAAACTCGTTGCAGCGCGAATAAATCTCGAGCGGATCGATCGAGCCGTCCTCGACGGTCTCGTCACCAATCGTGACATGCATAGGCACGCGCACGATACCATAGCGTTCGCAGAGCTCCGGCGTCACATCCGAACCGGATTCAACCACGATTACGTATTTGCCCATTCTTATCACGACCCATCTCGACGTTGGCTCTTTAATATGTGACGCACGTCCGCCGTCCTGCTACAGAACTGCCCTCAAGCGCCAAAGAGACGCCGCCCTTTGCACAAAACAAAGGACAGCGTCTCCCTGGAAAACTCCGTGCTTATCTAGGATTCTACACGGTTTATTGAGGAGTGTTACTTATTCCGCAAACGGTAGCTATACGCGATAAACGGTAGCAAACAAGTATCCAGAACGCTCAACCCATCAGGAGAGTTCCGTCTAAAGGGTGACTACACAAGATCCTAGCCGGGGCTGTTTGGGCTACCTCCCAAAACATTCCGCACTGATATCTTCTGTATTGAAGACGTCGATGATGCACCCGTATACCATTGACGTCGACACCATCAGATGCGGACCGCGCGGTGACCCCACATTCCGCTGGCGCCCATGGGGCTGCCCTCGTTTCCTGACATGTCCCGCGCGGGCCGCGGCGAGCCGAGACCGCCGCATGACCTAATAGGAGCATGGAGCGATACCGCGGACCCGAACAACCGCATTCTATCGCGCCCCGTCAGTGTGCCGTCTGCCCGGTCCAGGCGAGCACGGAAAGAACGGAGCGAGACATGAGAACCGAATCGACACCCGGCGCCCGCGGGCCGGTCTTCTGCGGGGTCGACACCCACGCCGACTCGCACTGGCTGTGCGTCCTCGACTGGAGGGGCCGCAAGGTCCTGTCCCGCCAGTTCCCCGCCGACGCGGCGGGATACGAGGCGCTCGCCGGGGCGATCGCGGCGGCCGGGGAGCCGGCCTGCGTCGCGATGGAGGGGACGTCGTCCTACGGGGCGGGCCTCACCAGGCACCTCGCGTCGCTGGGGATGCCCGTGCGCGAGGCGCTCTCCCCGGCGAGGATGCAGAGGAGGCGCCCGGGGCAGGGGAAGTGCGACGAGTCGGACGCGGAGAGGGCGGCCCGCGCGGCGATGTCCGGCTCAAAGCTCGGGACCCCCAAGAGCCAGGACGGGTGGGTCGACGGGGTGCGCTGCATGCTCGCGGCGCGCTCCGGGGCGGTGAAGGCGCGGACCTCGGCGATCAACACCGCGAGGTCGCTGCTCACCACCGCCCCGGAGGGGCTCAGGTCGAGGTTCCGCGGGATGGCGGGGCCGAGGCTGATGGAGGAGCTCCCCTCCGTGCGCGCCGAGGGCGCGCTGGGCGCCGCGCTCGGCGCGCTGGCGGACCTGTGGGCGGCGGCGCGCGACGCGGCGCTCGACATGGAGCGCGCGATCGAGGCGTCCCTGGAGGAGAACTGCCCCGCGCTGCTGGCGATGTACGGGTGCGGGCCCGTGAGCGCGGCCAAGCTCGCGGTCGCGGCCGGGGACAACCCGGGCAGGCTGCGCTCCGAGGCGTCGTTCGCGGCGATATGCGGGGCCTGCCCAATCCCCGCCTCGAGCGGCAAGACCGTGAGGCACAGGCTCAACAGGGGCGGCGACCGGCAGGCGAACAGCGCTCTGCACGAGATCGCGAGGCAGAGGGTCATGCGCGACCCCGAGACCGCCGAGTACGCCGAGAGGGCCAGGGCGCGGGGGAAGAGCGACAGGGAGGTCATGAGGTGCCTCAAGCGCTACGTGGCCAGGGAGGCGTACCGGGCGCTGATGCGCCCGCACGAGGTCAGGAGGCCCGAGGACGCCTCGGGGCTCGTGGCGGCCAGGCGCGCGGCGAGGGTCAGCCAGGTGAGGGCGGCGTCCATATTGGGAACCAGCGAGAAGTACATCTCGATGCTGGAGAGGGGCCAAAGGGAGCTCGGGCCCATAAGGAGGGCCTACGAGGCATGGGTCGAGGCCGGACTTCCGCTCGATTGGGACAGGCAGGCCTTCGAGGCCGAGCGCAAGATGGATTCTAAAAAACACCTTGCCAAATAGGAGCGTCAGGACGCAAGAAGCCCTCGCCGCACGAAGTGCGCAGCGAGGGCTTCTTGCATGTCCGAGGACGTTTTGGGAGGTAGCCCAAACAGCCCCGGCGATCCTGCAGGAGTTAAATCCCTTTAGAACTTGTCGTGGAAGGTACGCGCAATGACCTCGTCCTGCTGCTCCTTGGTGAGCGTGTGGAAGTTCACGGCGTAGCCGGAAACGCGGATGGTCAGCTGCGGGTACTTCTCGGGGTGAGCCTGAGCGTCAAGCAGCGTCTCACGGTTGAAGACGTTGATGTTCAGGTGGTGGCCACCCTTCTCGGCGTAAGCGTCGAGCATGTGGACCAGGTTATCGGCCTGAGTCTCGGAAACTTCAGAAACCTTCATAATGTGTCTCCTTCGATTGATAGGCGCCGGCCGAAACCGGCGCGCTAATCAGTAATCGTTATTGTTAGTATAGCACTAACAATAGTTACTCGCCCAGCTGATCAAGGTCGATATCGCCAAAGAACACCTGGTCCTCCTTGCCGAGTGCACTCGGGATGATGGAGAAGGTGTTGGAGATGCCGTCCTGAGCATCGCGGAACGGGAGCTTAGAAACCGAAGACAGCGAAGCGATGGCGCCGTGGCTATCGCGCTTGTGCATGGGGTTAGCACCCGGGGCGAACGGCTGGCCAGCCTTGCGGCCGTCGGGCGTGGAGCCGGTCTTCTTACCGTACACGACGTTGGAGGTAATGGTCAGAACCGAGGTCGTGGGCACGGAGTTGCGGTAGGTGTCGTTCATGCGGATGTACTCCATGAACTGGTGCACAACGTCGTGAGCGATCTGGTCGACGCGGTCGTCGTCGTTACCGTACTTGGGGAACTCGCCCTCGGTCTCGAAGTCGACGATGATGCCGTTCTCGTCACGGACGGGGTGGACCTTGGCGTACTTGATGGCGCTCAGGGAGTCGATGACGTGGGAGAAGCCGGCG
>CABSBA010000115.1 GCA_902475825.1 uncultured Collinsella sp.
TCCACCTTCCATGATTTAATTGCCGAGGGCCTCGGCCAGAAGGGAGACGCATCCGTATGCTAGCCCGCATCACCCCCTCCCCGCTCAAGGGCACCGTTCCCGCCATCGCATCCAAGTCGATGGCGCACCGCCTCATCATCTGCGCCGCCCTTGCCAACGGAGAGACGCATGTGACCTGCAACACCACCTGCGCCGATATCGAAGCCACGGTGCGCTGCCTCACGGCGCTCGGCGCCCGCATCGAAACCGTCGAGGACGGCTTCCAGGTCCATCCCACCATGAAGAGTATTGAGTTTGGCCTGCTCAAGGCACTTGCGGGCGGCACGCTCGACTGCGGCGAGAGCGGCTCCACGCTCCGCTTTATGCTGCCCGTCGCCTGCGCGCTGGGGGCAGAGGCCACCTTTGTGGGCCAGGGCCGCCTGGGCGCACGCCCCCTCTCCCCGCTCTCCGACGAGATCATTGCCGCCGGCTGCGACCTGCAGGGCCTGGGCGGTTTTCCGCTCAAGACAAGCGGTCGCATGCGCCCGGGCACCTTTATCCTGCCCGGCAACGTGAGCTCGCAGTACATCTCCGGCCTGCTGCTGGCAGCCCCGCTGCTGGCCCAGCCCTCTTGCGTGCAGGTAACCGGCCTTATCGAGAGCCGCCCCTATATCAACCTGACCATCCAGGCCATGAAGGCCTTCGGCGTCGAGGTCAACGTCGAGCGTATCCCCGCCAAGGACGGCCAGCCCGAGATCACGAACTTCCGCGTGAACAGCGGCTCGTACCGCACTCCAGGCAACGTTGCTGTCGAGGGCGACTGGTCCAACGCCGCCTTTTGGCTGTGTGCCGGCGCCATCGGCTCCGACCCCATCACTGTCGAAGGCGTGTCGCTCAGCTCCGCGCAGGGTGATCGCAACGTGCTTGCCGCGCTCTCGCGCTTTGGCGCCCGCATCGTGCGCTCCACCAACGCCGCCACTGTGCAGTCTGACAAGCTCGCCGGCTTTGAGATGAGCGCGCACGACATCCCCGACTTGGTGCCCGTTATCTCTGCCGTGGCATCGCTGGCGCAAGGCCGCACGTTCATCCGCGACTGCGCCCGCCTGCGCATCAAGGAATCCGACCGCCTAGCCACCACCACCCGCGAGCTCACCGCACTGGGCGCACAGGTGCGCATTGCCGGCGACGACCTCATCATCAAGGGTGTCGACGCCTTTACCGGCGGCGAGGTCGATTCGCACAACGACCACCGCATCGCCATGATGGCCGCCATCGCTGCGAGCCGCGCCACTGGCGAAGTTGTGATCCACGGCGCCGAGGCCGTCAACAAGTCCTATCCCGATTTCTTTGACCACTACCGCCTGCTGGGCGGCAAGGTCACGCTCGAGGAGGAATAGCATGTCCTCGACCTTTGGCAACGTTTTGCATCTGAGCATTTTCGGCCAGTCGCACTCCCCTGCTATCGGCTGCTCGCTCGACGGCATCCCCGCCGGTATCGCTATTGACCAGGAGCAGCTGCAGGCCTTTTTGGACCGTCGCGCCCCCGGTCGCGACGAGACCGCGACCAAGCGCCGCGAGGCCGACGCCGCGCATATCATCGCCGGTGTGGTCGATGGGCACACCACTGGCGCACCCATCGCAGCAATTATCGAGAACACCAACACGCGCTCCAAGGACTATTCCGAGCTGCGCCGCAAGCCCCGCCCCGGGCACGCAGACTTTCCTGCGCGCGTGAAGTACCACAACATGCACGACGTCGCCGGCGGCGGGCATTTCTCCGGACGTCTTACGGCTCCCTTGTGCATCGCCGGCGGTATCGCGCTGCAGGCACTCGAGGCCCGTGGCATCAAGGTCATGGCGCACGTCGCGCAGGTCGGCGGCATCTCCGACCTGCCCATGGACGACATGATCTATCGCGAGGCCGACCGCAAGGCAATCCTTACGAACGACCTGCCCTGCATCGACGCCGCGGCCGCCAGTCGCATGCGCGAGGAAATTCTGGCCGCGCGCGATGAACTCGACAGCATCGGCGGCATCGTGGAGTGCGGCATCTACGGGCTTCCCGCGGGCATCGGTGACCCCATGTTCGACGGCATCGAGAACCGCATCGCGCAGATCGCGTTTGGGATTCCCGCCGTGAAGGGCGTGGAGTTTGGCATGGGCTTTGCCGTGGCCGCCATGCGCGGCAGCGAGAACAACGACCCGTATCGTATCGATGCAGAGTCGGGCGAGATCGAGGTTGAATACAACAACGCTGGAGGCATCCTAGGCGGCATTTCGACCGGCGCGCCCGTCATGTGGCGCATGGCCGTAAAGCCGACGCCCTCGATTGGCCGCGAGCAGCAGACGGTGGACATGGACGCTATGGAAAATGCCGAGCTCTCGGTGCACGGCCGTCACGATCCCTGTATCGTCCCCCGAGCTGTCCCCGTAGCTGAAGCAGCAGCCGCCCTCGCCATCTGGGACACCCTCCTCGAGGACGCCGCCCAGCTCTAACCCGCCTCACCTGGGTTGCCTGTCAACTCAGCCGTTACGTGAAAGGGGCCCCATGGACCTTGCCGATATTCGCCAGGCCATCGATGGCATCGACACCACCCTGCTCAACAGCTTTGTCGGGCGCATGGATATTGCCACCGAGGTCGCCAAATCAAAGATCGAGATGGGCAAGGCCGTCTTTGACCCCGCCCGCGAGCGCTCCAAACTCAACAACCTCGCCAACCGCGCACCCGAGCGCTACGAGGCCCAGACCATCACCCTGTTCCGTCTCCTCATGAGCATGAGCAAGGCCGAACAGCAGCGCTATATCAACGAGCTCAAGGGCATCACGGTGTCGCAAAAGGCCCATGCCACGACCGCAGCCTTTGACACGCCCTTCCCCCAGACGGCCACCGTCGCCTGCCAGGGCGTCGAAGGCGCCTACAGCCAGATCGCCGCGTGCAAGCTCTTCGACGTGCCAGATATCGCGTTCTTTGAGACCTTTGAGGGGGTTATGCGCGCCGTACGCGACGGCTTTTGCGAATTTGGCGTGCTGCCCATCGAAAACTCAACCGCTGGCTCGGTCAACGCCGTCTACGACCTGCTCGCACAGTTCGACTTCCATATCGTGCGCTCGCTGCGCCTCAAGATCGATCACAACTTACTCGTCAAACCCGGCACCAAGTTCCAGGACGTGCGCGAGGTCTACAGCCACGGCCAAGCCATTGCCCAGTGCGCCGGCTTTATCGAGGCCCATAATCTGCACGCCTCCAAGTACCCCAACACCGCCATGTCGGCCGAGATGGTCGCCAACTCCGAGCGCACCGATGTCGCCGCTATCGCCTCGCGCAGCTGTGCCGCGCTGTATGGACTCGAAGTACTGGAGCCCAACATTCAAGACTCGGACAACAACTACACGCGCTTTGTCGTCATCAGTCGCGAGCCGCGCGTCTATCCCGGTGCCAACCGCACCTCGCTCATGATCACCACGGCCAACGAGCCGGGCGCGCTCTATCGCGTACTCGAGCGCTTCTACGCACTCAACATCAACCTCATCAAGCTCGAGAGCCGCCCCATCCCCGGGCATGACTTTGAGTTTATGTTCTACTTTGACTTGGACTGCCCCTTTGGCAGCAAGGCCCTCGACGACCTGCTCGACTCGATCGACGACGTGTGCGAGAGCTTCACCTACTTTGGCAGCTACACGGAGGTGCTCTAGATGACCGATACCGCCGCAACCCGCCCCTACGGCGTGCTGGGCCGCGTGCTGGGCCATAGCTACACCCCGACCATCTACAAAGAGCTCGCTGGGCTCGAGTACGTGCGTTTTGAGCGCGAGCCCGAGGATCTCGAGGCTTTTATGACGGGCGACGAGTGGGAAGGCACCAACGTGACCATCCCCTACAAGCGCGCCGTCATGGAATACCTGGACGAGTTGAGTCCCCTGGCCGAGCGCATGGGCAACGTCAACACCATCACACGCCTGCCCGATGGCCGCCTGCGCGGCGACAACACCGACTATTTCGGTTTTCAGAGCCTGGTCGAGGAGCTGGGGATTGAGGTTGCCGGCAAGAAGGTCCTCGTGCTCGGAGCCACCGGCGGCGCCGGCACCACGGCAAGTATAGTGCTGGGAGACCTGGGCGCCGTCGTGGTGCCCGTGGGCCGCACGAGCGACGTCAACTACGGTAACATCGCGCAGCAATCCGATGCCGCGTTACTCGTCAACTGCACGCCTGCCGGCATGTTCCCCCACTGCCCCGACGCTCCCTGCACGCTCGAAGGCCTCGATGCGCTCGAGGGCGTCATCGACATTGTCTACAATCCCGCCCGCACGGGTCTGATGCTCGAGGCCGGGCGCCACGGCATCCCCTGCATCGGCGGCCTGCTCATGCTTGTGGCACAGGCAGCACAGGCTGTTGAGCGCTACACCGGCAAAGCCACCCCGCGCGAGCGCATCCTGGACGTAACGGAGCGCCTGTCTCACCGCGAGCAGAACATCGCCCTGATTGGCATGCCGGGTTCGGGCAAGACCCGTGTGGGCGAGCAGATCGCCCTGCTCACGGGTCGCGAGCACATCGACTTGGACCGCGCACTTGAGGAGCGTCTGGGCATGCCCTGTGCCGACTATATCGTCGAGCGCGGCGAGGCGGCCTTCCGCGAGCAGGAGACGGCGGCGCTGGCCGATATCTCCAAGCGCAGTGGTCTGGTGCTCTCCACCGGCGGCGGCGTGGTCACGCGCGACGAGAACTACCCGCTGCTGCACCAGAACAGCCAGATCGTGATGCTCAACCGCAAGCTTGACGAACTCGCCCACAAGGGACGCCCCATCACTGCCCGCGATGGCATCGAAAAGCTCGCCGAGCAGCGCATGCCGCGCTACCGCGCCTGGGCCGACTACATCATCGACTCACGCGACTGCGCCGCCAACACCGCCCGCGCCGTCCTCGACACCCTCCCACCCGCTCTCTAAGAAAAACCGCCACAAAGGGGACAGGCACCTTTGTGGTGGTTTTTCGTTCCGCCTCACCGCCCGCCCAACCGCAAAGGAAGCAACCATGAAAGCACTCGTCATCAACGGCCCCAACCTCAACATGCTCGGCATTCGCGAGCCGGGCATCTACGGCAGTGACAACTACGACCACCTGGTCCAGATCTGCCAGGAGGCAGGCGCTGCACAGGGTTTTGACGAGGTCGAGGTCTTCCAGTCCAACCACGAGGGCAGCATCGTCGACAAGATCCAGGAGGCTTACGGCAAGGTCGACGGCATTGTCATCAACCCGGCTGCCTACACGCACACGAGCGTGGCCATCCTCGACGCCCTCAAGGCCGTCGCCATCCCTGCCGTCGAAGTCCACATCAGCGCCATAGAGACGCGCGAGGACTTCCGCCAGGTGAGCTATGCGCGCCTAGCCTGCTTCGCCACCATAACCGGCGAAGGCCTCCAGGGCTACGCCCACGCGCTGGAGCTGCTGAGGGAACGTCTCGAAAAGTAAGACCGCAACACTACTGAATAAATAACAGTGGGGAGGACCAAGTTGGTCCT
>CABSBA010000116.1 GCA_902475825.1 uncultured Collinsella sp.
CCTTGTCTGATTCATGAGACAAGGACCCCTTATTTTGGCCATAAAACTAAGTTCACGTAAATCAAGTCTACTAGGATGAAAACAAATGAAATAGCCCTGGTTGCATTATTTGCAACCAGGGCTATCGGATGTTTCACATGAAACGTTATGGGGTGCAGACTCCCCTATGCGTTCTTCTGGACCTTGAAACGTTGCTTCAGTTGACCGCAGGCGGCATCAATATCATTGCCGCGAGAATTACGAATCGTGGTCTCGATGCCACGGGACTCAAGGCGGCGCTGAAGGTCTTCAACCTTATGGATCGGCGACGGCTTGAGCGGGCTGCCCTCGATGTCGTTAAGCTGAATTAGGTTAACGTGGCACAGCGTTCCCTCGCAGAAGTCGCAGAGCGCCTGCATCTCGGGATTCGTGTCGTTGACGCCTTCGATCATGGCATACTCATAGGTCGGGCGGCGTCCGGTTTTCTCGGTGTAGAGCTGAAGCGCCTCGTGAAGGCGCAGAAGCGTGTACTTCTTGACGCCAGGCATAATCTTGTTGCGCGTGGACTGGATAGCGGAGTGCAGCGACACGGCGAGCGTAAACTGCTCGGGAATGTCAGCAAACTTGCGAATACCGGGAATAACACCGCTGGTAGAGACAGTAAGGTGACGGGCTCCAATGCCGATACCGTCGGGGTCGTTGAGGATGCGCAGTGCCTTGAGAACCTCGTCAAAGTTAGCAAAGGGCTCGCCCTGACCCATGAAAACAACGCTTGTGGCGCGCTCGCCAAAATCATTTGAGACGTGCAACACCTGGTCGACGATCTCTTGAGCGGTCAGAGAGCGCTTGAGGCCGTTGAGACCGGTAGCGCAAAAGGCACAGCCCATGCCGCAGCCTGCCTGGGTGGAAACGCAGACGGAAAGCTTGTTACGACGGGGCATACCGACAGTCTCGACGGAAATCCCGTCGTGGTACTCGAGCAGATACTTGCGAGAGCCATCTTTGGAAACCTGTTTGGTGAGTTCGGTCGGCGTGTCGAAGGCAAAAGCCTCTTTAAGCTGCTCGCGGAAAGCCTTGGGAAGGTTAGTCATATCATCAAACGAACAAACGTTCTTCTCAAAGACCCATTCGATGAGTTGTTTGGCGCGGAAAGCGGGCTGGCCGAGTTCTGCCACGAGCTCGCGAATATCGTTTTGGATCAAGTCGCGAATGTCCTGAGATTTAGTCCTGGGATTCATGGAAGCCTTTCGATTTTGGGGAAACGTAGAGGGTATCGCTACAATATGGTATCAGCTGCAGAAATTATAGAGGAGGAGTCTGCCCATGCCGGGTAAAAGCCTAGAGAACATGCACGTAGCGGTCTTGGCGGGCGGTCATTCCGCTGAGCGCGAGATCTCGCTCAATTCGGGAAAGAACGTCGTGGTGGCCTTGAAGGAGGCCGGCTACACTTCGGTGGAGCTGCTCGACACGGCTGCCGATGATTTTATGGTAACCATGGCGACCGGCGGCTTTGACGTGGCGTTTATAGCCATGCACGGCGCCGGCGGTGAGGATGGTGCCATGCAGGGTGCCATGGAGACCCTGGGTATCCCCTACACGGCCTCGGGCGTGCTTGCCAGCGCCTGCGGTGCCGACAAGGAGGTCTCTAAGCTCCTGTACGCCAAGGCAGGCATTCCCATTGCCCCCGGCCTTGCGCTCGAAGTGGGCGATGAAGTCGATATCGATCATATCGTCGAGGTTTGTGGCGAGCGCTGCTTTGTGAAACCGGCCGTCAACGGTTCCAGCTATGGCATTTCCCTGGTCCATGAGCCCTCCGAGCTACCCGCGGCCATCGCCAAGGCGTTTGAGTACGGCGACAAAGTGCTGGTCGAGAAGTGCATCGAGGGTACCGAGATCACCGTCGGCGTATACGGCGAGGATGACGTGCGCGCTCTGCCGATCGTTGAGATTCGTAAGCCCGAGGACTGCGAGTTCTACGATCTGGACGTGAAGTATGTGGACCCCACGGACATCCATCGCATTCCGGCGCAGATTTCGCCCGAGAACTACGCTCGTGCCCAAGAGCTTGCCTGTGCCGCCCATAGGGCGCTCGGTTGCTTGGGCATCTCGCGCAGCGATTTTATCGTGAGCGAGGACGGCCCCGTTATCCTCGAGACCAACACGATTCCCGGCATGACCGATACGTCGCTGTATCCGGATGAGATCCGCCACACCGACGACATGACGTTCCCGCAGGTCTGTGACAGCCTGATCCGTATGGGTCTTCGTCGAGCGGGCGTTGCATGCTAATCGAGGACGCTGTTTCGTCGGGAACGCCGCAGTTTGTCATCGATTCCTATGCCACGCTTGCCGAGCGCGCCAAAACGCAATCGTTTGGCCTCATCGAGGAAGATGTTATCGTCCTCGATACCGAGACCACGGGTCTTTCGGTACAGGACAACGAGCTTATCGAGATATCGGCGGCCCGCCTTTCGGGCCGCGAGGTTGTCGATCGGTTTGATACCTTCGTGCATCCCAAGCAGCTGATTCCCGCCGAGATTACCGAACTCACGAGCATTACAAACGCCGATGTGGTGGATGCCCCATCGGCCGTCGAGGCCGTGGCCGCTCTCGCCGATTTTGTCGGCGGCTGCCCGGTGATCGCACATAACGCCACCTTCGACCGTTCATTTATCGAGTCTGTCAAGGGCGGTGTCAACGTCAGCGACATCTGGATCGATTCGCTGGCACTGTCGCGCATCGCGCTTCCGCGCCTGGCATCGCATAAGCTGTCTTTTATGGCCGACCTGTTTGGCTGCGACTCGGTGTCGCACCGCGCCAACGCCGATGTCGACGCCCTGTGTGGTGTGTGGCGCGTCTTGCTCGTGGCGCTCACCGACTTGCCTCAGGGCTTAATGGCGCGCCTGGCCGACATGCACCCCGACGTACCCTGGTCCTATCGTCCCATCTTCTCGTTCTTGGCGGGACAGAACCCCGGTTCCATCTTCTCTCTCAGCGCCGCCCGCGCCGACGTACTCAAGGCCGATCGGGCCGATGATCGCGTTGATGCGGACGAGCTGCCGGTCCTTAGGATGCCGAGCCGCGAGGAAATCGAGGCGGACTATGCCCCGGGCGGCCTGGTTAATCGCATGTATCCCACGTACGAGCCGCGCGATGAGCAGATCGCGATGGCGCTCGAGGTCCGTGACGCACTCGTTACGGGAACGCATCGCGTGATTGAGGCGGGCACAGGCGTCGGCAAATCGATGGCTTACCTGGTGCCTTTTGCCGAGGCCGCGCGCCGCAACAACATCACGGTTGGTATCGCGACTAAATCGAATAATCTTGCCGACCAGCTCATGTATCATGAACTGCCCAAACTTGCCGAGCAGCTGGACGGAGGCCTATCGTTTTGCGCCCTCAAGGGCTATGACCACTATCCATGCTTGCGCAAGCTCGAGCGCATGAGCCGAGGCCAAGTCGAAATTACGACCAAGCGTGATCCTGCCGACACGCTTACGGCGGTCGCGGTCATCATGGCGTACGTGTGTCAGTCGGCCGATGGTGACCTCGACTCGCTCGGCATTCGCTGGCGCAGCGTCAACCGTCCCGACTTTACGACGGCGTCGCGCGAGTGCGCCCGTCGCCTATGCCCGTTTTTCCCCGATAAATGCCTGGTCCACGGCGCCCGCCGTCGCGCGGCGCATGCCGATGTGGTAGTCACAAACCATTCCCTGCTGTTCCGCAATGTTGCGGCCGAGGGCAGAATCTTGCCTCCGATTCGCCATTGGGTGATTGATGAGGCCCACTCCATCGAGCGCGAGGCACGCCGTCAATGGGCGCGCGTGGTGTCGGCGGATGAATCGCGCGTTCTGTTTGAGCGCCTGGGTGGCTCGAGCACCGGTGCACTGAGCCAGGTTTCCCGCGATTTGGCAACCTCGGAGGGCTCTACGCTCTACCTGGGTCTTACCGCCAAGGCGACGTCGGCGGTTGCACGTGCGAGCATGGCAATCGCCGACGTGTTTGACGGCGTTCGCGAGCTTGGCCGCCGTGCCCGCGGGGGCTATGACAATGCGAACCTATGGATTGGCCCCGAGCTGCGCGAATCAGACGACTGGCATGATTTCTTACAGTCGGCCTACACTGCCATCGACGCATTGGAACAAGCTGACAAGAGCGTCGACGCGCTGGTGCAAGCCGTCGCCGCCGACAAGCCCGAGGTTGTTGTCGACCTGGGTGATATCTCGCGCCGCCTGCATGAGCTGGCCGAGAACCTCAAGCTCATCATTGACGGTACCGACGAACACTACGTGTACTCGTTGCAAGTCAATCGCAGGCTGCGTGCCGGCGGCGAGTCGATGACTGCGGAGCGCATCGATATTGGCGAGGCCTTGGCAACCGAGTGGCTGCCCGAGGTCCACACGGCTATCTTTGCATCGGCGACCATGACGGTTTCCAAGAGCTTTGAGCACTTTAACCACGCCGTCGGCCTCGATCGCATCGGCGCCTCGACATCATCGTCGCTGCACTTGGACTCGAGCTACGACTTCGATTCGAACATGGCTGTAGTCGTTGCGGGCGATATCCCCGATCCGCGCGATCGCGAAGGCTATCTTTCGGCGCTCGAGCGCGTGCTGGTCGACGCTCATCTTGCCATGGGCGGCTCGGTGCTCACGCTGTTCACCAATAGGCGTGACATGGAGGAGCTGTACGCTCGCGTCGAGCCCAAGATGGCTCGTGCGGGTCTGGAACTCAACTGCCAGCAGCGCAACTCGTCTCCTCGCCGCCTGCGCGATCGCTTTATCAATGAACCGACCTCGTCGCTCTTTGCGCTTAAGGCCTTTTGGGAAGGGTTTGACGCCAGCGGCGAGACGCTGCGCTGCGTCATCATCCCCAAGCTGCCGTTCTCGAGCCCCACGGACCCGCTCTCATGCGAGCGCAATCTGCGTGAAGACCGCGCTTGGGCGCGCTATTCGCTGCCCGAGGCCGTGCTCGAAGTCAAGCAGGCAGCCGGTCGCCTCATTCGCTCGTCGACCGATTGTGGCGTACTCATCTTGGCCGACCCGCGCCTGGTGACGAAGGGCTACGGCAAGAAATTCTTAACGTCGCTGCCCACCAGTTCATACCAGCGTATCGAGTCAGCCCAGATCGGCCACTACCTGCAGCTATGGCGACAGGCGCACGACCGACGACATTAGAGCGGACAGACGAGCGTCTCCGCATAGTCGCACAGGCGCTCTGAAAGGGCGGGGTCATCCAAGATGCGGATGGCCCCGCCCGCTGCGATTACCTGGCTTAACAGCCAGCGTTCGGAGCCGTAGCGCACATTCACTGTTGAGCAGTCCGCCCCATTGGGTTCAATCGACATGATGCCGGGCCAGTCTAGGCGCTCTGCCAAGGCGCGCGGCATGAGAAGCTTCGCGTTCCGCTCCGCCTGGGCGAGGGAGTCGTGGAGGGTCGCGGGCTCCGGTGCGTGGCGCACGACGGAGTCGTCGGTCAAGACCAGGCCCTCGATTTTAT
>CABSBA010000117.1 GCA_902475825.1 uncultured Collinsella sp.
ATAGTTCCTGAATGAAGCCCCCGGAGGGCTAAGCGGGAACTATTTCACCGCAACTGCGTTGATGGGATGGCGTTTCGCCCTGCGTGTCCGTATGACCGCTCCTGTCCTTTGCCGAATCCTTACCAGCGCTTCTGTGCAATTGGGGTACGATGAACTAACTGCATATTGGGCGAATACGAAAGGGCCCCTGTCCATGAAATACACCAAGCTCGAGCGTAACTGGGTTATGTACGATGTGGGCAATTCGGCCCTCGTGTTGCTCAATACCTCGGTGGTGCCCATCTACTTTAACGCCATCAATACCGGCGCTTCCTCGGCAGACCTGGTGGTCGCTTGGGGCAACGCGCAGACGATTGCCTCGCTGGTCATTGCCATGCTCATGCCCATTCTGGGCGCGCTTGCCGACTACGCCGGCAACAAGATCAAGTTCTTCCTGGGCTTCTTCCTCACGGGCCTGGTTCTTTGCCTGGCGCAGGCTATCCCAATGTCCGCCATGGCATTTTTGACCGTGTACGTGCTGTGCACTATCGGCCTTAACTCCTCTATGACGTTCTACGACGCCATGCTGCCCGACATTACCACCGACGAGCGCATGGACGCCGTGTCCAGCTCGGGCTATGCCTGGGGCTATATCGGTTCCACCGTGCCGTTCATCATCTGCCTGGCGCTCATCATGGGTGGCCCCGCTCTTGGCGTTCCCACCATGCTGGCAACGCGTCTGTCGTTTATCATCACTGGTGCCTGGTGGCTCATCTTTACTCTACCGCTCATTCGCACCTATAAGCAAAAGTACGGTCGCGAGCGTGGTCCCGAGGACACCATCGGCCACATCGTGGGCGGTGTGTTCTCCGAGGTCGGACACACCATGCGCGAGATCGCCCACAACAAGACCGTGCTGGTCTACATGATCGCGTTCTTCTTCTATATCGATGGCGTCCACACGGTCATTTCCATGGCTACCAGCTACGGCTCGGCTTTGGGCATCGATTCGACGCAGCTGGTGCTGGCGCTGCTCGTTACGCAGTTCGTGGCCTTTCCGTCCGCCATCATCTACGGCAAGCTCGCCGGACGCGTGGGCACGCTCAACATGATCCTGGTGGCGGTCGCCGCCTACATGGGCATTGTGCTGTTCGCCGCGTTCTTCCTAAAGACCGCCTTTGAGTTCTGGGTGCTTGCCATTATGGTCGGCCTGTTCCAGGGTGGCGTGCAGGCGCTCAGCCGCAGCTACTTTGGTCGCATCATCCCCAAGGAAAAGTCCAACGAGTACTACGGTTTCTTTGACATCTTCGGTCGTTACGCAAGCGTCATGGGCACCTTCCTGGTGTCGGTCGTCACCTCGCTGACCGGTAACCCGTCGCTGGGCGTCCTTTCCATTGGCGTGCTGCTGATCGTTGGCTTTATGCTGCTGGCCCGCCTGTCCCGCATGACTCGGGCGGCAGAGCATGCCGCATAGGAGCGAGCGGCTATTGTGCCTGTCCACGGCACTCTTTTGGGGTTATCCGCAATAAACATTGCGACTTGCGAGCAATGATTTGCCCAAGTGGGTATGATGGAATCAGCTAGGTCGCGGGGCGTCGCCTGTGTTTGGCGGCGTCCCGTTTTTTGTGCTGCAGGGAGGGAAGGCATGAACGCCACGGTTGTGATTCCAACATATTGGGCAGATGATGATGCCCATGCAAACACTCCCGGCGTCTATGACCACTCGACGAAGCTCAACGCCACCAATCCCGAGCTCGACCGCTGCCTGGCCTCGCTCGAGCAGGTGCACGACATTCCGAGGATTATCCTTTTGGTGGTCTGTCCCATCTCGGCTACGGCTGATGTGTCGAAGCGCGTGCTCGAAATCGTCGACGCGCACCCTACGCTCAAAGTCACCGTGGTTACCAACACCCAGGCATCGCATATCGCCGATCGTGTGGCGCAGATTGCTCCCAAGGGCTCGGGCGAGTGCGTGAGCCTGCGCGGATACGGCGCCATCCGCAATATGGGGCTTGCCTGCGCTGCGGTGCTCGGTCACGATGCCGTTGTCTTTTTGGATGACGACGAGACCGTTATCGATGCCGACTTTATGAAGCGCGCGACCTATGCTCTGGGTCAGCAGACGCGTCAAGGCCTGCCGATTTTGGTCAAGAGCGGTTACTTTTACGATCGAGACGGATCGCCGTTGGCGCCCACGGACAAGGTGGGCATCTGCCATCGTTGGTGGACCAAACGCATCGAGTTTAATCGCTGGATGAAAAAGGCGCTCTCGGGCACCCGTATCTCGCGTTCAAACTACGTATGCGGCGGCCTTATGGCGCTTCATGCCCGCGCCTTTACCCGTGTGGCGTTTGACCCGTTTATCACCCGAGGTGAGGACCTGGACTACCTCTTTAACATGCGCATGTTTGGCTACGACGTGTGGTTTGACAACGAGTGGACCGTTCGTCACCTGCCGCCAGAGTCCGAGAGGCGCTCGCCGCGCTTTATGCAGGATGTGTACCGTTGGTACTACGAGCGTGCCAAGCTGACATTTGCCGCGCACCAGCAGGAGCTCGTTCCCGTCACGGCCGCGTCGCTCATGCCCTATCCGGGCCCGTGGATTTCGCGCGAGCTCGACGACCGCGTGCGCAAGACCGCCATGGTCCGCAGCATGTTTACCCGCGAGCACGAGGGGTACCTGCGCATTTGGCGGCACGGTATTGACGAGGCCAAGACCTACGCGCGTCAAAACGCCGCAAGCTACCTGCGTTTCCAGAGCTTCTGGCCCAAGATCATGGACGGGCTCTGGCGCGACGCACAACTGACCAGCATCCTGGAGGGGACTGAATGATCGACCGCCGCGCCCAGCGCGATAACTCAATATCAATCTTTCGCGTGATCGCCGTTGTCTGTGCCATTTGCGTGCTGGTGTACTTTATTTTTGCCCTGGCGACCGGGATTGAGCCGATCGCGACTGTGGTCGCCTGTGCACTGCTGTGCATCTTTCTGTGCATTTTTATCTATTTGACGCTCAATCCCGATTCGGTGCGTTCACAGTACACCGAAGAGACGCTCTCGGTGGCCTCTGCCATGCTCGAGGACATCAAAGGCGGCCTGACGCAGGAGTCGGCGCGTCTGGTGTGCCAGCGCATTTTGCCCGAGACACGTGCCATGACGGTTGCCATCACCGACGAGGGCAATGTGCTGGCCTGCGCGGGCGAGTTCGAGGAAAAGCTACTGCCCGACTCGCCCATCCACACACTTGCCACGCGCTACGTCATCGAGCACGGTATCGTCCAGTCGTTCAACCGCGTGGTGGACGTCGTGGGTTCGGATGGCTCGCACAACCAGGTCCCTGCCGGTATCATCGCGCCCATCAAGGTGGGCGACCGCACCGTCGGCACGCTCAAGTTCTACTACAAGACCCCGCGTGCCGTCGACCGTACCCAGTATGCGCTCGCCTCGGGTTTTGCCGAGATCCTGTCCACGCAGCTCGCCATCCACGAGCTCGAGGTGCAAAAGGAGCTCACGGCCCGTGCCGAGGTGCGTGCCCTGCAGGCGCAGATCAACCCGCACTTCCTGTTCAACACGCTCAATACCATCGCGTCGTTTACGCGTACCGACCCGCTGCGCGCCCGCGAGCTGCTGCGCGAGTTCTCTTCGTTCTATCGCGCCACGCTCGACAATTCGGGCTCGCTCATTCCCGTGTCGCGCGAGGTCGCACAGACCAAGCGCTATCTGACGTTTGAGAAGGCGCGCTTTGGCGATGATCGCGTGCTGGCGACCTTCGATGTGTCCGAGGACATCGAGGACACGCTGGTGCCGGCATTTGTGATTCAGCCGATCGTCGAGAATGCCGTGCGCCATGGTATGGGCGACGACGATGCGCTGATGATCGATGTGTCGGTTCACAGGGATGGCGAAGATGCGATTTTAATTGCGGTCGCCGATAACGGCGTGGGTATGGATGAAGGCACCGCTGCCAGACTGTTTGACGAACGCTCCGCCCGTCCCGACGCCAACTCCCCACAGGGTGGCGGCGCCGGTGTGGCCATGCACAATATTTCGGAGCGTATCCATCGCTTTTATGGACCGCACTCCTATACGCGCGTCGAATCGGCGCCGGGCAAGGGCACTAAAGTGCTCCTGCATCTCGATTTGTCGGAGAGCATCTTCGACATTCAAGAGTAAAATAATAGGTTACGGGTTTAACGCCGGTTGGCGGATGCCCGACGTAGTTAGTTGACGAAAGGTTTTATCCCTATGCTGCGTGCGATGATTGTGGATGACGAGGCCCCGGCCCGTTCGGAACTTCGCTTCTTGCTCGAGCAGACGGGCAAGATCGGCACGATCACAGAAGCGTCGAGCGTTCGCTCCGCCATCGAGATGCTCATGGAGAGCCGCGTCGATGTCGTGTTCCTCGATATTTCGATGCCCGGCGCTTCGGGTCTGCAACTTGCCGAGGCACTGCATAAGCTCAAGAATCCGCCGGCGATCGTATTTGTAACCGCGTACAGCGATCATGCGGTCGAGGCGTTTGATGTGGATGCCGTCGACTATCTGATGAAGCCGGTCGAGGAGGCTCGCTTGGATCGAGCGATCGATAAGGTTATGCAACGCGCCAAGCCTGTCACGGACAGCAAGGTGACCATCGAGCGCATCCCGGTGGAAAAGGGCGGCCGCAAGGTCCTCATCCCCGTGGACGACATTCGCTTTATCATGGCCAAGGACGATTACTCCTGTATTTATACGGTCGATGACCGCTTTTTGTCGACGACCTCGCTGGCACAGTTCGAGGCCAAGCTCTGCGACTTTGGCTTCTTCCGCGTTCACCGCCGCTATATCGTCAACTTGGCATGTGTCACCGACGTCGAGACGGTTCCCTCGGGCGCTATCCAGCTGGGCATTACGGGCGTCGACGAACGCGTGCCGGTTTCGCGCCGTCGCGTCGTACCGCTCAAAAAGGCCCTGAGCCTCTAGCACACCGGCCCCGCAGCCCTGTAGACCAAAAGATGTCTGCGGAGCCGTGGGGCCTATTTGTATGTAGATGTTGGATATTCAAATCGTTTTGCGGAAGGGATCCCATGAACAGTGCAAGCGTCAAGCGTATCGACATTATCTCGGACACCCACGGCTATCTTTCGCCTGCGCTTCTGGACGAGCTTAAGGGTGCGGATTTGATTATCCATGCCGGCGACATTACGTCGGAGATGGACTACGAGCACCTGCGCACCATCGCTCCCGTGCGAGCGGTGCTGGGCAATAACGACTACTACCGCGACTACGGCCCCGATGTGGACCGCTTGGCGCTCTTTACCTACGAAGGCCTCAAGTTCGCCGTAGCCCACTACCGCGAAGATCTCCCGGTGGGGTCCGTAGACGTAGCCATCAACGGTCACACCCACGTAACTAAAGAAGCCCAAGTGGGCCGCTGCCTGGTCGGCTCCACCAAGACCGGCATCGACATGAACGCGGTCGAACTGCTCGGCCAT
>CABSBA010000118.1 GCA_902475825.1 uncultured Collinsella sp.
CGGGTGCCCTACCGGGAGTAGCCCCGACGGTTGACAAAACTATAGGAACACCCAATGACTACCTTGACTAGTCGTTTAAGAACGTCCCCAATGACTACCTTGCATCAATCTAATAAGTTGCGGTGAGATAGTTCTTGAATTGGCCTTTTTGATGGCTAAACAGGAACTATCTCACCGCAACTGCGTTGGGGTGTTTTTGGTAACTGACTTACTTGCTTGCGAACAGCCAGATCAGGATGATCGCCAGAATCACGGCGACAATGCAGACGATGGCTCCGGTGAATTTGATGCGTGAGTCGCGGGTACGCTCGCGCACGTCGTCCTCGGCGGCTTCGAGTTGAGCCACTTCGCGCTCGGTTTCGGCGTGCTCGGCCTTATCGCGGGCCAAGGAGCCTGCGAGCGATTCGGTAATCTCGGGATGGTCGTGCACCTCGGTCGCCTGCTCGATGATCGACTGCGCATGCGCTACATCCGCCTGGGCATTGGCAATAGCCTGCTCCTGCTCTCGACGCGCCTTGTCCTCGACGGCGATCTTCTCGCGCAGTTCGCGTTGGCGCGTTGCGGCGGCGGCTTTTGCGGTCTGCAGCTCGTCGCGCGCGGCATCGGCCTCGGCCGTCACGGCCTGATGGGCACGCTTGGCGTCAGCGATGGGGGCTTGTGCCTGCTCGACGGCGTGCTCGGCGGCCGCGAGTGAGTGCTCAAGATCGGCGGTGATGTGCGGGACATCTTCCTCGGCTTTGCGCAGGGCATCGGCCGTGTCGGAGATCTGCATCGAAAGCTCGCTGGTGCGCACCGTGTAATTGGCGGGATTCGCCGAAGGATTGCGCTGCAGCTCGGCATACTCGCGGCGCAGCGTTTCGAGTTGAGCGCGCGTGGCATCGACGGTTTGCTGCGCTGCGGCAACGCCGGCGTCGCGCTCGGCCTGCACCTTGTCGCGGATGCGCTTGGAATCCTCGAGGCGGCGAACGAGGCGGTTGCCGGTTTCGCGCGAGCTTGCTTCGCGCGCCTCCACGGCATCGAGTGCGGCTTTGAGACGCCGCTCGGTGGCATCGTCCTCTTCTTTTATTTGCTCGAGCTGCGCCTTGAGCTCTGTTGCCTTGGCAGCATGGGTATCGCGGCCGATTTCTGCCGCCGCCGCGGCCTTTTGTGCCGTGTCGATGGTCTGGCGCTGCTCGGCGACGATTTGGTCGTAGCGGCCTGCGATGTCCTGGCGCGTCTCGAGTTCCTCGCCTTGATCGGCGATGCGCTGCTCCAACTCTGCCAGGTGATCGCGTGCATCGGCGAGCGCCTTCTTTGCGGCATTCATCTCGCGCATGGCCGAGG
The DNA here is from genome assembly GCA_902475825.1 of uncultured Collinsella sp. Lineage (GTDB taxonomy): Bacteria > Actinomycetota > Coriobacteriia > Coriobacteriales > Coriobacteriaceae > Collinsella. Next base: position 1,324 of record CABSBA010000118.1, read on the forward strand.
CACCCTGGGCGATAAAAGCGCCTACGGCGTTGGCGGTGTTTGAGACGGCGCCTCCCAGATCGCGGCTGGCTGCGGGGGCATGCGGGGCGGTCGGGCGAGCGGCGTTTGCCGTGCCCGCATCGGGCGTCTGCGGCGTGGCGATGTTGCCGGTGCCGCCCTCGATCACGGAAAAGCCGGCAGCGTGCGGATCGACTGCGTCGGCACCAATGGTGGGGTGCTCGAGCTGCAGGAACGAGGGCAGGGTGCTGCCTTGGTCGGCAACGGGGGTTTCGCCGGGCACGAAGGTCGAGGCGGCCTCGGCGGCCTCCTCTTCTTCGGCGTCAATATCGGCGTCGGCCACGGCGTTTTTCATCGCTTTGACGGCATCCATCATGGAGTCCATGACGGCATCGAGCTCTTCTTCCGAAGACACCTCGATAGGGCCTTCTGCTTGCGGGGCGGCGTCCTTTTCGGGGGCGTCGTCCTGAGCGGCCGAATCGTCGTTTTGCTCGCCGGCATCTTGGGCCGCAGGGATTTCCGTCGCAGCGCCGTTATCCAGAGTGGCGTCGTCGACGTCGGTATCATTGCAGGTCGCAGCGTCAGTATCTGCGGCGACGTCTGCTGAATCATCAATATGCTGTTGAGTCTGGGGGTCCAGCTCGTCTGTCATAGGCATGTGCTCCTCATCGTTGTTTGTCACCCTATGATAAAGTCTCGCGCCGACATCCCGCGCCCCGCAGCAAAGTTTCAAAACGTGTTCGATGACTCGCTTGGATAGCAAATATTCGTCCTCTAAATTCAGTTTACGCTTGACATTCCCTTCGCCGAATGACGTTGCGCCGTTCGCCTGGTGCGGTCTTTATTTTTCACTTGAACCCGCTAAAGTTGCATTTCAGCTTTTGGCGCGTGAAGTTGGATACGCGCAGTCGGCGGGCGTGCCCGTCGCGATTCGAAAGGACTTCGTATGGGACTTTTCACTGGTAAGACCGTAATCGTTACCGGCGGCGGCAAGGCCACGCTTAAGGACGGCTCCGCTGGCTCCATCGGCTACGGCATTGATATCGCTTTTGCCAAGGAGGGCGCAAACCTCGTCATTACCGGCCGCAACGTTGCCAAGCTCGAGGCTGCCAAGGAGTCCCTCGAGGCCGAGTACGGCATCAAGGTTCTGCCTGTTCAGGCCGATGTCTCGGCTGGTCAGGACAACGAGGCCGTCGTCCAGAACGTCATCGACAAGGCCATCGAGGAGTTCGGCCGCATCGACGCCGTCGTCAACAACGCTCAGGCCAGTGCCTCGGGCGTGACCATCGCCGACCACACCATGGATCAGTTTAACCTGGCCATTTATTCCGGTCTGTATGCCACCTATCTGTACATGCAGAAGGCCTATCCGCACCTGAAGGAGACCAAGGGCTCCGTGGTCAACTTTGCCTCGGGCGCCGGCCTGTTTGGCAACTACGGCCAGTGCAGCTATGCCGCCGCCAAGGAGGGCATCCGCGGTCTGACTCGCGTTGCCGCCAACGAGTGGGGCAAGGACGGCATCAACGTCAACATCGTGTGCCCGCTCGCTTGGACCGCTGCGCTCGAGAATTTCCAGGATGCTTATCCCGAGGCGTTCAAGGCCAACGTCCACATGCCGCCGGCAGGCCACTACGGCGACGTCGAGAAGGAGATTGGCCGCGTGGTCGTTCAGCTCTGCGGCCCCGACTTTAAGTACATGAACGGCGAGACTGTCACCCTCGAGGGTGGCATGGGCCAGCGGCCTTAAGGGTTCCGCCGTTCTACCGAACGGCGGACCAGTCGACGCTGCGCGCCACCCAGAGCGACAATTTGTCATTCAAAAGGCACGGCATGACCAGAAGGTCTATGCCGTCCTCTTTTCATGCCAATTTGTTCGCTCTGGCGACCGCTCGCTGACATTCCCAAAACATCGGCGTTGGCGTGGCTGGTAAATAGCTCCACTCATTGGGGACGTACTTAAATGAGTACCCGCCGAACGAGAGTGGATAATCTCCCGTTTTTGGTCTGTGTTTCGGGCAAAAGTGGGAGATTATCCACTCTCATGAGATGGGCGTCCGAAAATCCACGCTCGTTTGCTGCCCCCTTTGCGTCAGTTTCTGTCGAGTCGGTGCTCCTTGCGGGTTGCCCGTATAATGGTTTGCGTATGAACCGCAACCAAGGAGTTCCAGTTTATGGACCAGAGCCTTTTTAAATTCGACCTGATCGCCGAGGACCCGACGACGCACGCGCGTGCCGGCGTACTGCACACCCCGCACGGCGATATCGAGACGCCAATCTTTATGCCCGTGGGCACCAAGGCAAACGTCAAGGGTATTCCTACCGAGACCGTCAAACAGCTCGGCGCCCAGATCGTGCTTGCCAACACCTATCACCTGTCCATGCGTCCCGGCGAGGACACCATTGCCGAGCTGGGCGGCCTGCACAAGTTTATGAACTGGCACGGCCCCATTCTTACCGATTCGGGCGGCTTCCAGGTGTTCAGCCACAACGACGCCGTCAAGCTCACCGACGAGGGCGTGCGCTTTATCGTCAATGACTACGACGGCCGCCACGTGTTCTGGACGCCCGAGGACAACATGGAAATCGCCATGAAGCTCGGCTCCGACATCTGCATGCAGCTCGACCAGTGCCCGGGCTATCCCGCCACGCGCGCCTACGTCGAGCGCGCCGTTGAGCTGTCGAGTATGTGGGCCGAGCGCTGCTATAAGGCGCATACCCGCGATGACCAGGCGCTCTTTGGCATCGTTCAGGGCGGCATGCATCTGGACCTGCGCCTGCGCTCGCTGCGCCATCTGGAGGAGTGCGGCGACTTCCCGGGATACGGCATCGGCGGCTACTCGGTGGGCGAGGACCACGAGACCATGTTCGAGACGCTGGCGCCGCTTGTGAGCGAGTACATGCCTAAGCACAAGCCGCGCTACCTCATGGGCGTCGGCAACCCTACCACGCTCGTGCGCGGCGTGGGCGTGGGTATCGACATGTTCGACTGCGTGCTGCCGACGCGCACCGGCCGCATGGGTACGGCGTTCTCCAGTGAAGGTCGCCTTAACTTCCGCAACGCGCGCTTTGCGCACGACGACGGCCCTATCGACCCCACCTGCACCTGCCCGGTGTGCACGGGCGGCTACAGCCGTGCGCTCATCCGTCACATGGTCACGCAGAAGGAGATGCTCGGCGGTATTCTGCTGTCGATGCACAACATCTACTACCTGCTCAACCTTATGCAGCGTGCCCGTCAGGCCATTATCGAGGGCCGCTACGGCGCGTTTGTGAGCGACTGGATGAACAGTCCTGCGGCGGTGGACTACTAAGAGCGGCGCGGGCGCTTGCAGAGCGCTAGCAACGGCAAGGGGCGAGCGCTGGCCGGTCATCACGTTCGCTAACACCGTCTGCGAGACCGATGACCGATAGCTTGCAAGCACTTGATGCATCGTGGGTACCATATCGAATAGTTGATGTTCGGGCGGGTGTTTGACGCATGGCGTCGACCCCGCCCGTTTTTCTTTTTCTCGATAGGAGTACCCATGATTAAGAACGAGAATATCGAGGGCGAGCCTGCCTACGACGAGACGTACCGACGCGGTCCCGTGGTCATGCGCGGCCCCATGATTCCCAAGGACAACACCTACGCCAACCTGCTGGCGCCCGAGGACTCGACCGACTGGTTGCACACCGACCCCTGGCGCGTGCTGCGCATCCAGGCCGAGTTTGTCGATGGCTTTGGCGCACTTGCCGAGCTCGGGCCCGCTGTGACCATCTTCGGTAGCGCCCGCACGCCCAAGACCGATCCGCTCTATAAGGCGGCGCGCACGGTCGGCCGCAAAATCGCCCAGCGCGGCGTGGCGGTCATCACCGGTGGCGGCCCCGGCATCATGGAAGCGGCCAACAGGGGAGCGGCGAGTGTCAACGGCAAGTCAGTTGGCCTGGGCATTGAATTGCCGCACGAGCATGGGCTCAATAAATACGTGAACCTCGGCATGGACTTCCGTTACTTCTTTGTGCGCAAGACCATGTTCGTCAAATACAGCTCGGGCGCCATCGTGTTTCCCGGAGGTTTTGGTACGCTCGACGA
>CABSBA010000119.1 GCA_902475825.1 uncultured Collinsella sp.
GATTGCCCCGAAAGAGGAGCGCCGCGTACTTTGGTACGCAAGCGACGGTTTGAGGGGCAAGATCCGGTGCCTGAGGAAGCTAGAGGGACGGATAGTCCTAAATAGTTTCCAAGAAAGCCTCAATACGGGTCTGGAGCTGGCCGGCATCCTCGCCGGCATAATCCGTGGTGATATGCATAAACGGAATGCCCGCCTCCTCGGCGGCCTTCTCCACGGCAAACGACTCCATCTCATAGAGCGTGCAGAACTGCAGGGCCACGTCGACGATGCCGTCGGCATGCAGGTCCTTGGCCATCTGGACAATATCCTTCATACGCTGGTCGTTGGGCGTAAAGACGGCGCAGTTGATCTTAAAGTAGCGCTCGGCGATGGCATCGAGCATCTCGTCGACCGTCTCGCCGGACTCGTCGACCAGGTCCTTGTAGTAGCGCGAGCCCGTGCAGGACTCCTCGCCTACCACAACGCCGCCGGCCTTCTCGATGAGGTTGAACAGCTTCCAGTTGGGCACGGCCATGGGCGTGCCGGTGTACAGGATGCGCTTGGTCCCCTTGGGCGCCACGCCCTCGCCGGCCTCGACACGCTGCTCGCACTCAGCCGCCATATCGTTGATGGCTCCGGTCAGACGCAGCGTGTCGTCCATAAAGGCTGCCTGCACGGTCAGCAGGCTGTCGAGACCGCTGATAGGCGCCGGGTCGGCAGCGCGCGTGGCAGCGAGGCGCTGCAGGGCACGGCGCTTCTCATTGACGGCGTGGATGGCGGCCTTCAGACGCTCGGGCGTAATCTTGACGCCACACTCTTCCTCAATCTTGGCGGCGAGCTTCTTGACCTCGGCCTTCCAGGTCACGAGCGTCGACTCGTCATGTACGTTGGGAATATCCATGACGTACATGTTCTTTTGCGTGGCAAAGAACTCGTAGGCCTTCTTCTTGCCATCGCAGGTGTTCTCGCCGACTACCAAGTCGCTCGACTCGATGTAGGGGCAGACCTCGCCCAGCTTAAAGCCGGCAAAGCTCTTGATGAGCGGGCAGGTGTTGCGCGGCAGATGCTCCTCGACCTTGTCGGTCGCCCAGTCGGCACCCGAGCACAGACCAACAGGAATGCCGTCACAGGCAAGCACGATCTCCTCGGGCACGTACACACAGAACGAACCGACGATCTTGGTGGCCTCGCCGGCCTCCTTCTTGTCGAGCATCTCCTTAATACGGCCGCTGTGGATGTTGGTGGCGACAAAATCCAGGTAGGACGTGGACTTGGGGCGATTGTTCTGCGTCAGGAACATATCGCCGTACATCTGGCCCACGGCGCCCAGCAGCATGTCGTGGTCGGCAAGATTCATGCCGAGGCTCTCCCACATCGGATGGAAATCGAATTCTTCAGCCATGACGGTTCCCCTCTCGAACCAAAAATGAATAGCTACGGTATTGCTGCACGGCGGGTGGCGAAAACCCAGCCGTGCTCAAACCCGGAATTTTGGGGAACCTGCTTTGCAGCTGATTATTTAGTTGTGCGTCGTCTCTCCCGGAGCCGTGAACATACCTGCTCATATGCGGCTCCGAGCCATATACAGGGCGCGCGCGGCAACGCGATGCGAATATGTCTTCTGCGGCATCGGCGCGCCCTCCTTTTCTCGTCGAAGGTAACTATATCAACGATTGTCGTCCAGACGAACACCGTTGACATTCGTACGACAGCGTCGTGTGCCGTCGTTTAATTAATAAGTATCTTGATTGATAAGAGTTTGTCATCTCTCATTCGACGAACGACAAAAACAAAGCCGCCGAGGCTTATATCCCCGACGGCATTACCCAGCGCTATCGACAAACCAAATGGATCCTGCTGGCATCAAAATGCATGCGCAGCGTCTCGCCTGCTTGCGGTAGCTCGTCGACAGGCATGCCCACTTTGTTGACCTTCCACTGCAGACGCGTGGGCGCATCGGCCCGCGGCGCATCCAACAGCACCAGGCGCTCAAAACGCGAATCGCTCACGCGCGCCACGTGCAGGTCGTAGCTGTTGCGACCCCGCTCAGCACGATTGTCAACATGGAAGTAGCTTGCGCGAACGCCCAGGTACGCCACATTATCGGGAACCTCGCGACCCACGTTAAAGGTCATGCCCCAGTCGAGGGCCTCAACTTCCTCGGGTCCGATCTTTCGTGCGCGGCTTGTGTTCTTACACCCCGTCAGGCGCAGTGCCGCCAGCGTCTGTGGGCGGCGAACCACGTCCTCGACGGAGCCGATCTCCTCCACATGCCCGTCGTGCATCACGCAGATGCGCTGGCACAGGCGGCACGCTTCGTCGATGTCGTGGCTCACGTAGAGCACGGTGCGGTTGCACACATCGAACAGGTCGAGCATGTTCTGCTCGAGCGCGCTCTTAAGATAGGAATCGAGTGCGCTCATGGGCTCGTCGAACATAAAAATGCCCGGATGCGCCGCCACCATGCGGGCAAGCGCCACACGTTGTTGCTGACCGCCCGAGAGTCGCGCGGGATAACGGTCGACAAAATCGGCCAGACCGAAAATGCTCAGATAGCGCTCGGCGAGCTTTTTGCGCGCGGCAGCGTCACCCGCGTCCTTTACACCAGCGCATACGTTATCGGCCACCGTCATGTTAGGAAACAGCTGATAGTTTTGGAACAGCAGAGCGCATTTGCGCTCCTGAGGCGACAGGTTGATGCCCATCGCCGAGTCAAAAAAGGTCACACCGTTGACAACGATCTTGCCCTCGTCGGGGGTCTCCACACCGGCAATGCAGCGCAGCGTGCAGCTCTTGCCACAACCCGAGGCGCCCAGCAGCGCCACACGCTCCTCGCCGGCCTCAAGCTGCATGTCGAGCACAAACCCGGGATAACGTTTCTTAATATCCAAAACGAGCGACATGGCCTATCGACCTCCCTTCGAGACGGCGTCATCGCGCATGAGCTCGGCCAGCGCCTCGCGATCGATACGCAGCGCATCGCCGCCGACTGGGTCGAGCGAATCGCCCTGTCCGGCGAGATCTTTGGCCTGCTTGCGCTCCGCACGGGAAAGGCCCCGCTCGCGATACTTTTGCGAATGAGCGGTGTACATATTGATGAACAGAATGACCAGGAAGCTGAACGCAATTACGACCACGACCCAAAAGAGGGCCACCGACGTATTGCCGCCCATCCATTCAAAGTAAATCGCAATGGGGATGGTCTGGGTAATGCCGGCGTAGTTGCCCGCAAAGAACAGGGTGCAGCCAAACTCGCCCATCGCGCGGGCAAAAGCAAGCACTGTGCCGGCGGCAATCGAGGGCCAGCCAAGCGGCATCATAAGCTTGGTAAAGATGCGGCGCTCGGACCAGCCCAGCGTGCGCGCGGCGTCGAGCATCTGCGTGTCGAGGCTCTCGAAGGCTCCGAGCGCCGTGCGGTAGACCAGCGGAAACGACACAACGACGGCAGATATCACCGCCGCAGGCCACGTAAAGACGATCGAGACGCCGTGCGCGATAAGCCACTGGCCCACCCCGGTCGATCGACCAAACAGCATGAGGAGCAGAAAGCCGCAGACCGTAGGCGGCAGCACCATAGGAATCGTAAAGACCGAATCGAGCAGGCCCTTGATGCGACTCGAGGTACCCATAGTCTTCCACGCGGCGAACAGGCCCAGCGCAAAGGAGGTCAGCAGGGCAAGGCCGCTCGTTTTTATGGACACCCAAAACGGGCGATAGTCGATGTCGCCCAATAAGGAGGCCAGAGAGGTCAAGGGCCCTTGCTCATCCCGCAATACGACAGACGATGCTTCTACCATTTGAGCGCTATCAAGCCAATGCGCGCCGCCCTTGGCATCACCCGAGGCTGATGTAATCACCACATAGCGGTCCCCATCCGCACCGCGCTCGTCAAAGCCATAGGTATATCCGCCGGCATCAAACGTTGTTTCCGGCGTGACATACCAAGGAAGATCCACGTCCCCCAGCTGCGCACCTCCCATGCAGTTTGCGCTGTCGAGCTTACAGACGAGGGCCTTGAGACCCGATACGCACTCGTTGTCCTGCGGATCCAATCCATACTTCTCGACCGCCTTGGGCGATATCCACACCACAACGCGATCGGCAGCAGGCGCCACTACAAGGTCCACATCCTCGTCAACGGGAAACCGGTAGCCCTCAGGCTGGCCCTCCATGGCACGAGCGGTCCCCTTGGCCAACCGCTCAAAACCCTCGATCCCATAGGAAAGCCCATGAGCGGTCGCAGCAACCTGGGCCCCGTCCTCAGCGTCCCCAGCAAACGCAAATCCCGGCACCCAGCAAAGCGCGAAGGTCAAAGCACAGGCGACAAGCATGCGGAATCTATTAAGCACGAAAAGCTCCAAGCGAATACAAGGACGGAGTGAAACACAAAACGATGGAATTATCGCGCCAAGCCGCACTATGCGGAAAGCTCAAAGCCGTACTTAGCCCAAATCTTCTGAGCCTTCCTGTTGGACAGGCAAAAGTCGATAAACGACTTGGCCTCGTCGGCGTGCTCGGAGCTCTCGGCAACGGCACCCGGGTACACGATGGGCTTGTGCGAATCCTCGGGGCACACGAAGGCCTCCTCGATGCCGTCGTAGCGGTAGATGTCAGAGCTGTAGACAAAACCGGCCACGCAGTCGCCTGTGGACACATAGGCGGCGGCGGTACCAACTTTGTCGGCCAGAGCGACCTTGTCGGCGATCTCGGGAGCATACTCGCCGTCGTCGCCCTCGGTGCCGGTGTAGAGGCCCACGGAGGCCAGGGCCTGGTTGGCGTACTTGCCGGCGGGAACGGTCTTGGCGTCGCCGATGGCGATCTTGCCGTCCAGATTCGCGACGTCGGCGATGGCCTCGACCTTGGTTTCGGAGCCCTCGGCGCGAATGATCACGAGGTCGTTGACGAACATGTCCTCACGCGTGTCGGCGTCGACGAGCTCGGCGGTCTCAGCGTCATCCATGGTGCCCTTGGAGGCCGTGATGAGCACGTCGACGGCGGCACCGGCACGCATCTGTTCGACGAGGTCGCCGGACGCCTTAAACTGCGTGTCGGCAAAGGTGGTGCCGGTCTGGTCGGTGTAGAGCTTCTGGGCCTCGGGCAGAGCCTTCTCGAGCGAGTTGGCAGCAAAGACCTGCAGCTCGACAGCTTTCTTGGAAGACGCCTTAGCGGAACTGGCATCGGATCCGGCCGGCTCGGACGTCTTATTGCCCGAGCAGCCAGCAAGGCCAAAGCCGGCGGCGGCAGCAGAGAGCGAGACGAATCCGCGGCGAGAAACCATATCGAACATATTCAACCCTTTCGGACGTTTTGCCCGGGTACCCCACCGCGAGCTTTATTCTGTAACTAGATTATACTTCCGCGCGAATAATGTTTGTGATAATGATTTCTCGCCTAATAACTTTCTTTTAC
>CABSBA010000120.1 GCA_902475825.1 uncultured Collinsella sp.
TAGCGCTTGTTTGGGAGATCGCAGCGCTTCACGGTGGCACGGTAGAGGTCGAAACAAGTTCCGAGAACGGGACTACCATGCTCGTAAGCCTTCCAAAACGATCCGCAGCGTCAACCGAACAGTAAAACGAAAGGGGTCCCGAGCAACAGGAGTACAATTGCTGCATTGTTGCCACCTGATGGGAGATGGAAGATGGACTGCGATGGCTACCCGCGCATTCCCATGCCGTTGATGTGCACTGCCTTTGTGCCGGGGCAGATTGACGCTGCTGTTGCAGGCATTTCCGACCCCGATTCGCGCGCCATTGCCGCGGCAGAAGCTCTATACTTTCGCGGACAGGCCGCCCTCGCTGCCAAGACGGCGCGCCCCTATCTTGACGCCACCGATCCCGCACTGCGCTATTCCGCATGCTTTATCTGCGGATATGCCAGCCTGTCGCTCAACCGTATCGCCGACGCCCGCCGGTGCCTTGCTGGCATCCTCGATATGCCAACCGACGAGGAGTCACCCGCCGTCCACGCCACGCATATCCTGTTCGCCTCGGCCGCGAGCGTCCTGCTGCACTTGCCCTCCCCGTATTCTGCCGAAGAGTTTTATCCACTAGCGGCGCATCTGCCCGAAGGTCTGCGCCTGTTCGCCAGCTACGTGATGGCGCACGCCTTGTATCTGCGCGGCGAATACGGCCGCAGCCTAGGCATGGCGGAAAATGCCCTGATCATGAAACAGGGAAGCTATCCCATCTCGGAGCTGTTCCTGCACCTGGCAGCTTCCATGGCATGCATGAGCCTCAAGGACATCGACGCTGCAAAAACGCACTTCGGAGCTGCTTGGAACATTGCGCGCCCCGACGGCCTTATCGAGCTCATTGGCGAGCACCACGGCCTTTTGCAGGGACTCATCGAGGCATGCCTAAAATCGCAATACCCTGACGATTTCGCACGCATCATCGAGATTACGTATCGATTCAGCTACGGCTGGCGACGCATCCACAACCCCGATTCGGGCGAGGACGTGGCCGACGATTTAACGACCACAGAGTTCACCATGGCCATGCTCGCCTGCCGCGGATGGACCAACGCCGAAATCGCACGCCATATGGGTGTGTCGCCGGGCACCGTTAAAAACCGCCTATCAGGAGTGTATGCCAAACTTGGTATCGGAACTCGCGCCGAGCTGGTCGCGCATATGTTGCGTTAGCGACCGGGCCGCCAAGCGCATCGAACGTGTTCCGGAACCCGGCGCTTCGCTCGATTAATTTGGACATTTTGACCCTTGAATGGCACTACCGCCACGTGGTGCCTTCTCGCAAAATTGGATTATTTCCACCGATACCTGCGGGATGGGAGCCAAAGATGCTTGATCGCCGTTCGTTACTTGTTGCCGGAGCGTCCTCGCTGGCGAGCATTATGTTGCCGCGCGTGCCGGGAAGCGCAAACGCCTTCATACTGCCGTTCGCGCCCACCGAAGCCTATGCCGACGAAAAAGACCCCCTTCAGGGTGCTCGTTCTCTCGCGCACCATGTTCGGTGTGGTCGTGGTCGACGTCGCCAACAAGAACACGCCCATCACGGGTGCCCAAGTCACGCTCACATCGCGCTATGCCGCAGGCAAGCAGCTCACCGCCACGACCGATGACGAAGGCACGGCCATCTTTGAGGTCGCGCCGCTTTCGGAAGGCTACGTGGACGAGACAACGCTTCTCGACGCGTACGACTTTAACGGCGGCATCTCCATTAGCATGGCAGGCTACCGCGATGTCGAGATTCCCCTCGCGCGTATCCAGGGTGGCACCGCCATAACCGCGCCAACGCGTCCGCTTTCTGACGGCAAGCCGTACTTTCGACAGCTCACGTTCGACGAATGGGACATCCAGTACGCCGACGCTACGTTCATGACATTGCCGAAGGACGACACGGCAAACGACCAACCCAACACGCACGCCTTTACCGTGCAGGCACATCTGCCACAGGGTGGACAGGCAACGCTGCACATCAACAAGGTAATGCCCGCCACGAGCAGCTCACCCGAAACCGTCACGCAGATTGGCCAAGTCAAGGCCAGCGCATCGGGCGCGAATAATCTGGCGACGTTCACGCTCGAAGACACGTTCCTCGATGCAGCGTCGAGCCTTCTGGAAGAAGGATGCAAGCTGCGCTTTGTGCTCGACTACCAGGGCAAGACCTATACACTCTCCTCCCCCATGGCCGTTGTCACCGCGCCGGCTGCAAAGGCAGAATCGGGCTCGACCACCATCATTCCCACCACCATGGACCAAGAGATCACCCCGTTTGATTTCCCAGCGGCGTTTCCCGGCATTGGCGGCAACAAGTTCACCTGCTGGATGCCCGCGTTCCCCATTCTGTTCGATTTTTCGTTTGCCGGATACGTGCTGTTTGGCGGAGGATACAAACCGGTCGGTTACATAAACGATTCGGGCAATCCGGATCCGGAGTACTGGAAGAAGTCACCGCGTGAGTCGGGTGCCAAGCAGGCAAACCGCTACCTCGACGAAATGGAGGGGAAGTGGAATCAGTACAAGAGTATGAGTGCCGGTTCGGGCACCGATCCAAGGAACACCAAGCTCCTTCGCCACCATTGCACGCTGCTGTTCACGATGGATATCGCCACACAGCTGTACGGCTCGCTCGCCTACGATTGGGTGGGCAAAACCTGGGGTAACAACAACGACCCCGCATACGGCAATATTAAGGCCCTCTTCCAGGTAAGAACCGACCTCAATTGGACCGAGCAGTTTACCCTAGGACCGGTGCCGTTTTTCCTAAACGTCAACCCCTGGGTGCTGGCGAAGCTGGCGCTCGCCGTGGGTGCCCACACGCACGGCAGCGGCGCGGCATTTTTTAAAAACATTTCGCTCGACTATTCAAACACCTCGGGCTCGTTCACCATCCAGATCGGGCTTGCCGTCACCTTTGGCGCCGGCGTTGCAGGCGTCGCTTCGTCTGCCGTGCGCGGCGCCGCATCCCTCACGCTGTTCATTGGGTACGAAAAGGCAGATGGACACCAGCTTCCGCGACTGCGCGTAGGTGCAGACGTCGATGTCGATGTGATACTCCAGTTCGTAATGTTCAAGTGGACCACCAAGGCTTGGTCGGGGTCGTGGCCCACACTCCTCGATTCGTGGAATATGTCGGTGAACAATGGCAACCAGTATGTGCTCCAGCGCTCTGAGCTCGCATTGGGTGGAGATACGCCTTACACGTTGGATGCCCGCTTCGGCACGCCCAGCAACGCCGAGGCAGGCGGCGTGCCGCAATTTATCGCATCGGCCACCATTGTCACCAATTCCGAGCTGCTCGCACGCGCCGAGGTTGCAGCCACCGCGATAAACGTCGCGCCTGTCGTGCGCGATTGGGATCAAGCGGTCACGCGCATTGAGCTCGAGGCGGACGCGGAGAGCGACGACACGGGACAGATTGAGCATTTCATCCATGCACTGATAGAGAACGACGAAAACGCCGCGCCGATGTATGAGTACACCTATATCGGGCAGGCGACGAACGCCGTTGCGGACCCCAACGCCAATTCTGCTGGTGTATCGGAGGACGAGCGTGGCGGCATCAAGCCCTCGAGCGACAACGTGCCGTTTTCCGGCGTGCTCAGCGAAGCTCACATGAAGCTGGCGATTATCGCCGGCGTAGAATGCCTGTTCCGTATCGCCTCGGTGCGCTACGGCGACAATGGCCGCTCGCGTCTGGTGGTGCACACAAAGGCAAACGGCACGTGGTCCGCTCCCACGCCCGTGGACTTTCCCCTTGGGTTTGGCGAGGGCGACGTGGAGCGCGACGGCATATACGATTACGACTTCGACGTGGTGGAATATACGGACGGAAGAGGAAACCAGGACGCCTATGTGTTGCTGGTCTCGGGCGAGCGCCGCGACGGCGACAACACCCATTTCGATACGGCGAGCACATCCGGCATGCTGTCCGTTGTGCGCCTGCGCATCAGCAACGACGGAGTTCGCGTGGTATCGCACACGTCGTGGCGCGGCATCTCGCGCGGCCACCTTCAGGAGGATGGCTACCATTGCCTGCAGTGCCCGCGTATCACGGTGGGCAAGACGCTGGTCGACGGACGTCTGTCGGGCGCCTACCTCCACCGCCGCGGAACCACCGCAGAAAAGGCGCTCGGCAGCGAGGCTGAGGTTGCGCTGGAGTGCTTTACCCTGTGGTCGGACGTTTCGGGCGACAGCCTGACGTTCCGTCAAGTTCTCCGCTTTCCGCAAGCACCGTCGAGCATCGAGCTGGGCGAGCCCGAGAATATCAACGGCAAAATGGTGGTGCCCGTTGCGTACGAGACCGCAGACGGTTGCGGCTGCGCATCGTACGCCGTGATCGGCCAGTCCATTGCGGGCTGGGGCGTTATGTCACCAGATGCCACAGTACCCCACGCGGTGCCGTGGCCGCAGCACACGGGCTTTTTGGCTACCGTCAACGAGCAACTGCAGCATATTACTTGGACGCGAGGCGCATCGGCATTTGCAACGCAGCCCGTGGGTGCCGCAGGCTGTGGCCCGGCATCGTTTAGCGTAAGCAACAACGGCAGGTGCGTGCTCTATGTAGAGAACACCGATGGCAAGGTGGGACAAACCTACGACGAAGAAGGCAACCCGGTTGCAGTGATGGGCAAGCACTTCCGCATCTTCGCCAGCACCTTGGCGGGCGATCTGTTCACGGAGCCGTTCGTGATGTGCGAGCTGGACCATCCCATCGATCAGATAACGACATTTTTGACGTCGGGAGGCATGCTCTCCGCGCTCGCCACGCACATTGTGAGCGCGGAGAAGAGCGAGGCGGAGCTGCACGGCATCGAAGTACCCTTGGTGGCGTGTGCCACTCCGACGGGCGCGGTCGCTACCTCGGGCGCGGTGGTGCCCGGGGCAGCAGGCGAATCCTTCATGGTCACGGTGCGAAACGACGGCAACACCTTGCTGACCGCCGGCACGATCGATCTGTACCGAGAGGGCTCCAGCCAGCCGTTCTCCAGCGCATCCATCGGGTTCGGAGCGAACGCACGCATGGCTTCGATCTACGATCCAGAGCTTGCCGAGGACGCTTCGACCAACGACATGGCACACGTGAAATACGCGCTCGAGACGCTGGGCGCGCGTTTTGCAACGCACCCGCTGGTAGCCGACAACGGCAACGCCGTGCTGGCACCGGGTTGCACGGCACAGTTCCGCATGAGCTTTGCCATCCCCGAGAGCTGGGGCGACGAAGTTGGCAAACGTGTAACGCTGTATGCGAAGGCGCGGAATCTGATGGCGCTCGATCCCGTAACGCTCGAGGAAATTCGACCGGGGGCAAACTCGGCGCTGGGTGCCGTACTGCACGAGCTTCATGTGCCCGACGCGGCATGCGA
>CABSBA010000121.1 GCA_902475825.1 uncultured Collinsella sp.
TCGACGATGGCGACATCAGGGGTGATGTTGAAGTCGGCCAGCGGGTACTTGATGCCCTTGGCATAGTCGGTAATGACGGAGAAGGCAGTGACCTCGGTAGCGGTACCGGAGGTAGAGGAGATGGCGCAGAAGTGAGCCTTCTGACGCAGCTCGGGGAAGCTGAACGGCTGGATGATGTTATCGAAGGACTCCTCGGGATACTCGTAGAAGACCCACATGGCCTTAGCGGCATCGATGGGCGAGCCGCCGCCGATGGCGATAATCCAGTCGGGCTCGAACTCGCGCATGGCCTCGGCGCCCTTCATGACCGTCTCGATGGACGGATCGGACTCGACGCCCTCGAACAGCTTGACCTCCATGCCGGCCTCTTTGAGGTCGGCCTCAACGTCCTGCAGGAACCCGCCGCGGCGCATAGAGCTGCCGCCAGAAACGATGATGGCCTTCTTGCCCTTGAGGTTCTTCACCTCGTGGCGAGCGCCCTCACCAAAGTACAGATCGCGAGGATTGGTAAAACGTCCCATACTGTGCCTCCTAAACAAGCCCCTCTTAGACTTGCGTATATAACGGAGCACCCAATTGGCTCCGTTAGGACCGTTTTGCGCGTTGCCGGCGATGACAATGCGCGATGTCTAAATGTCTAAACGTCTCAACGCTCAGACAAACACTATTCTACCGTTCTGGTTGGTCAGTTATTCACCTAAAGCCGACAATGATGAAACGTTTTTTCTATCCCTGAAGACCCTTGTGGGGCATTCATACTCCCAAGCTGGGCAAACGTTTTATCAAGGTTGACCACATATCCCGGGCAGGACTGTGCCCCTCCAAAATGCGCCCCGTTCGCCGCCAAAAATCGACCGTTTGCGGCACCGTAATACCACTCAGTCGTCCAAGGTGCCGACATTTGTGCGACATCCGTCTTCGTGGTGCAAAGGTGCATGTCCAAGTGCGACACCCCCGGTGTGCCACATGCGGGTAAACTAGAACCTTATATAGAGACATTTGAACCCTAACCGCAGCAAAGGAGGCCCCATGGCATTCGATCCCATTCAAGAGGATTGCCATCGCCTCGTTCTTGAGGCCTTGCGCCGCGACAATATCCCGCTCACCGACGGTGCCGCCGTAGAGCGTCTGATGGAACAATTCACCCGCAACCCCGCGCCGCTCATCGTGCACGACCGCGACCGCGCCGGGCACCTCATTGCCAAGGTGGTCGAGGCTGTCGACTACCGCATTCCCTTTATCCCTGACGATACCCAGGCAGAGCAAGAAGAGGCCGCTGCCGAGAACATGCTTCGCGAGGCAGCCGCGCTCGACCCCACCAACTGGGATGCCCAGCGCATGCTGACCGCCCTCACCGCCAACTCCAACGAGGAATACGTACAGTACCTGGTGTCCAAGTGCGATGAGGTCGAGCACGACCTAGCGCTCAAAATCGCCTCGGCGCAGGACCCCTACGAGTGCGAAGCCGCAGGCGACCTTACGCGCCGCCCCTATCTGCGCTGGCTTGCCGCCCTTGCGTCGCGCGCCCTCATTAGCGGTCGCTATCGCATGTCGCTCGAAGCTGCAAACTGCAGCCTCGACTTTGCCCCCAACGATCCGGCCGGCGTCCGCCACACCGCGATGCTCGCCATGGCAAAGCTCGAATACCCCGCCGAGGAGCTCAAGCGCTTTCGCTCTGCCCACTCCGTCCCCTATCTCGCCAACACGCCGCTACGCCGTCGTCCCAAGGACGCGGAGCGTGACTTGGACCCGTGGACGCTCATCGCGCTGATGAGCGCTGCCTGGCGCGAGCTGGATTACGAGGGCGCCGAACACTACCTGCGCATCCTGGTGCGCTCATGCCCGCACGCGGCCGAAGCACTCTACTTCCAAACCGAGTTTCCCGATGGCGTCTATGCCCGCGTCAACGTGGGTGTGGGCTCTACCGACGAGCTTGTCCTTGCGCTGTCCGAGGCGACGCCGGTACTGCAGGAGGGCTTGGGCGCCCCCGACAACGCCAGCTTTGCCGCCTGGGTCGCCACCAACGATATCGTGCGTTCCCAGATCGACGAGCGCATCCTGCGGGCGGCCGAGCAGGGCTTGCCGTTTAAGGGAGGAGACCTCTAATGGATCCGAGCGTCTACATCCCCGCCTACCTGGAGCGCGCCTACGTTGCGTCGCACCCCGAACTCACCGATGCAGCACGCGAACTTGTCCATAACGACGTGAGCGTCAACCCTCATAAGTATGCGCAGACCGAGCATGCCCAGGCGCTGCTGTCCTATGCCGGCGTTCACCGCCACCTGCTCGACGAACTCCATCGCATCGAGGACATGGGCAGTGACGAGGAGTTTGAGCAGACGCGCAACCGCCTGTTCGACGACATGCGCGATGAGCTGCTCAAGATCGTCCGCATCGATGCGCATGTCCTCGATGCCCAGCTGCTCGCCATCATTTTGGCGGACACGCCCGTCGACGCCTGTCTGGGCGATCTGATGAAGCTCGAGGCGAGCACGGCCGACTACCTGCAGCAAAGCGTGCCCGGGTTCGATATGGAAGCCCCACACTACTGGGCCAACAAGGTGCTGGCGGACGGCGTGACGGCGGCCGATCTCACCGTAAGCGAGCCGGCGCTTATCGGATGGCTCCACACGCTCGAGGCCATCTCGCAGCTATGCATGGCGAGCGCTCGCTACCGTGCTGCCGTCAACTATTCTCGCCGTGTTCTTAAGGCGGAAGGTTATCCCACCCGAGCTGCAGGCACCGTGCTACTAGCCCTCGCTCGTCTGGAAGACGAGGACGGCTTTTTTGCCCTGGCCCACCAGCTCGAGGAGCAGATGGGGGCCGATACCCTCGAGAACTCCCCCTGGTACCTGCTCGCCCGCACGATCTTGCTGTTCAAAACGAACAAGATGCGCCCGGCGACACGCGCGCTGCGTGAGTTTGCCAACCGCTGCGAGGGCGGCGCGTTCTTTTTGCTGAACCCCATGTATCAGACGCCGTACCTTCCCTGCCGGCCCGAACCGCACGACCCCTGGGACCTTTCGCATCAGGCAGTTTGGGAGGCCGACGGCATCATCTCGGATACTCCAGACTTTGCCCCCTGGGCCAGCGCTTGCGAAGACGTATCGCAGCTTGCCCAGGAATTTGCGCGCCGTTACGGCTTTTAACGGCGCAAACGCCACGACCATGTCATTCACGTTAGGAACGGCTTCATGAACTTCCGCTCATCTCTCGCCTGCACCTCGAGCGATGTCGCCCGCTGGGGGCTGCGCTCCGTCCTTAAGCGCCAGGGTGGCGTACTCCCCGGCCGTATCGCCATGAAGATCGACCCCGAGCTGTTAAGCGACCTCGCGGGCCTTGTCGACCGCAGCGTGGTGATCACCGGCACCAACGGTAAGACCACCACCTCCAACCTCATCGCCGATGCCGTTGCCGCCAGCGGCGCCACCGTGGTATGCAACCGCGCTGGCAACAACATGGAGCCGGGCGTGGTAGGTGCCCTGCTCGAAGCCCGCAGCAATCTTAAGCGTGCCGGCAACGGCAAGCGCGTAGGCGTCTTTGAGTGCGACGAGCTCTACACGGTGCGCGTCCTGCCCAAGCTCAAGCCGACCTACTTTGTGCTGCTCAACCTGTTCCGCGACCAGCTGGACCGCTACGGCGAGATCGACCACACCCAGAACGTCATCGCCCACGCGCTGGAGCTTTCGCCGGCAACGACGCTCATCTATAACGCCGACGATCCGCTGTGCGCCTCGATCGCCGCACGCGTCCCCAACACGAACATCGCCTTTGGCATCGACGGTGCCACGGGCACCGAATCCGATCGCATTAGCGACTCGCGTTTTTGCTCGCAGTGCAACGCGCCGTTGGAGTACGACTATGTGCAGTACGGCCAGCTCGGCGCCTATCATTGTCCTTCGTGCGGTTGGGCTCGCCCCGCGCTGCTCCGTCGCGTGACGGACATTGAGCTCACCTGCGACGGCTACGGCTTTGAACTGAACTTTGGACCCGATACCGACGCGCCCGCAACGCACATCGCCACGCGCTATAACGGTCTGTACATGGTCTACAACGTTGCCGCCGCCTTCTTTGCGGCGCGCGAGCTAGGCGTGGACGCAGCTCACCTGCAGCCCACGCTCGATGCCTACGTCCCCGCCGGCGGACGCATGGGCCGCTGGGAGATCGCCGGCCGTACCGTCGAGGCAAACCTGGCCAAGAATCCCGTGGGGTTCGATCGCCAGATTCAGTCCATTAAAACGGCAGGCGGCAGGCTCTGCGCCTTCTTCCTGAACGACAACGACGCCGACGGTCACGATGTCTCGTGGATCTACGACGTCGACTTCGAGCGCATCGCCGACACCCCAGGGCTTGTCGCCTTTGCCGGCGGCACGCGTGCACACGATATGCAGGTACGTCTCAAGTACGCCGGCATCGACGCCGCCATCATCTCGAATATCGAGCAAGCGATCGGCGCCATGGCGGACGAGGAGGCTGGTGATACTTTCTACGCCGTCGCCAACTACACGGCCTTCCCGCCGCTGGTCAAGGAACTCGATGAGCTTAAGGGCACCGATGCGAGCTCGGTTCCCTCCCACGCCGCAACGCGCGCCGATGGCAGCGCTGTCCCCACCGATATTGCGCCAGTCGAGCTTTCGCGCCCGCTGCGCATCGTCTACCTGTATCCCGATGCCCTCAACCTCTACGGCGACGGCGGCAATGTTATCGCGCTCGAGCGTCGCTGCGCTTGGCGCGGCATTCCCGCGCGCGTGGACGAGGTCCGTATGGGCGAGACGCTCGATCTCACCGACGCCGACATCATCATGATGGGCGGCGGCTCCGACCGCGACCAGCTGGCCGTGGCACACGAGCTGTTCGCTCAAAAAGACAAGGTCGCGGCTTATGTTGAGGATGGCGGCTCGCTGCTCGCTATCTGTGGCAGCTATCAGCTGCTCGGCCGTTCGTACTATATGGGCGAGAATCGCATCGAGGGTCTGGGGGTCATTGCCGCCGAAACCGTACGCGGCTCCGACCGCCTGATCGGCAACGTAGCCGTCAAAACCGATCTGGCACCCGAGCCCTTTGTGGGATTCGAGAACCACGGTGGCCGCACGCTTTTGGACGCCGAGGCCACGCCGCTCGGAACGTCCGTCGTCACTGGCACCGGCAACAACGGCAACGATGGCTTTGAGGGTCTCATCTACAAGGGCGTCATCGGCACGTACCTGCACGGACCGGCACTGCCCAAGAACCCCGAACTTGCCGACTGGCTGATCGCGCACGCCCTCGAGCGGCGCGGCGATGCGCAGGCCACAGCCCTGCTGCCGCTCAAACCCCTCGACGACACCTACGAGTACGCCGCCCACGACGCCGCCATGAAGCTCCTCCCCTA